>CBFGPY010000118.1:0-7126 GCA_965650755.1 uncultured Chromatiaceae bacterium
TCTCCCGGTACGGCAAAAAACCAGTGTAGACAGAACCTTAACTGCTGTATAGCGCTAACCCCGCCAACGGGAGCGGAAAAAACCAGCGACCCGGAGCCGAAAGGGGTTACTCCAGGCCGCTGGTGGCAGGAAACTTAACGCCGGATCACAAAATCTTCAGTGCTGCGGCGCACTTTTTGTAAATTGACCAGCCAGTCACCTTCGTTAGCGCGGTAACCCAAAGGCAGTAATAAGACCGAACGCAGGCCCAGCGCTTTGAGGTTCAAAATTTCGTCGACCACTTCTGGTTCAAAACCTTCCATCGGGGTGCTGTCGACGCCCTCTTCCGCTGCAGCAATCAAGGCACTGCCAAGGCCGATATAGGCCTGACGGGCAGCATGCTGGAAGTTTTCTTCCGGCGTGCGGTTTGGGTAAAAGCTCAGTAATTTCTGGCGGTAGGCTTCCCAACCTTCATTGCGAAAACCGCGTTGTTCGTTCACCAGGTCAAACATCTGGTTGATGCGTTCTGCGCTGTAGTGGTCCCAGGCCGCGAATACTAAAAGATGCGAGGCATCTGTGACCTGGCTTTGATCCCAGGCATGCGCACGGATTTTGGCTTTGGTCTCGGCGTCAGTGATCACCAGCACCTGATACGGCTGCAAACCACTGGAACTGGCGCTCAGGCGAATGGCTTCGAGGATGCGTTCAACTTTCTCTTCAGGGACGGCCTGACTGGCATCCATTTTTTTAGTGGCATAACGCCATGATAATAAACGTAAAGTCTCTGACATTTGGGTCACTCCGATTAAGTACACTGAGGAGTTTACCACTTCTGTACCGTGTAGTATATAAATTATCAGTTGCGTCTATCGCTAATTGTTATATGTACTGTCAGCTACAAAAGCTTGCGCCAGATCAATACAGCCCCCATGCACCTCAGCCATAATCCGCGCCATTTTTTCGGAGCGGCGCCATGACTTCCACCCCATATCAGACTCAAATCCATTCAGCTGCAAACAACTTCCGCCCTGAACTGCTGTCGCCGGCCGGTACGCTTAAAGCGATGCGGTATGCCTTTGTTTATGGTGCCGACGCAGTCTATGCCGGAATGCCGCGCTACAGCCTGCGTGTGCGCAACAATGAATTTGATTTGCCAACTTTAGCGCTGGGTATTCAGGAAGCGCATGCGCTGGGCAAGAAGCTGTATTGCGTGCTGAATAGCGCGCCGCATAACGCTAAGCTCGACACTCTCATTGAAGACATCGCTGAAGTGGTGGCGCTGGGGCCTGATGCGCTGATTGTCAGCGACCCCGGGGTCATTCACCTCATCCGCCAGCATTTTCCACAGATGGAGCTGCATTTGTCAGTGCAGGCCAACACGGTGAACTGGGCCGCTGTGCAGTTCTGGGCACAAAACGGTATTTCGCGGGTGATTTTGTCGCGCGAACTGGCGCTGGATGAAATCGAACAAATCCGCCAAAAAGTGCCGCAAATGGAACTGGAAGTCTTTGTACATGGCGCATTGTGCATGGCGTATTCCGGCCGCTGTTTATTATCCGGTTACATGGACAAACGCGACCCGAACCAGGGTACCTGCACCAACGCCTGCCGCTGGCCATATCAGGTCACTACTGCCACCGAAAACGAAGTGGGCCAGTTTGTGCCGGCGGCTGCAGAAACCGCGCTGTCGCTGCACCAGCACAAGCCAGTGGACGATATTATCCTGCTGACTGACCCACAAAAACCGGGTGAACAAATGCCGGCTTTTGAAGATGAACACGGCACTTACATTATGAATTCTAAGGACTTACGGGCTATTCAGCATGTCGACCGTTTAACGCGGGCCCAGGTGCATAGTCTGAAAATCGAAGGCCGCACCAAGTCGTTTTATTATGCCGCCCGCACCGCACAGATTTATCGCCGCGCGATAGAAGACGCCGTCGCCGGCCGGCCATTTAACCAACAATTGCTGACCGAGCTGGATGGACTGGCATCGCGTGGTTACACCGAAGGTTTTCTGCGCCGGCATATTCCTATTCATGAGCTGCAAAACTACGAAAAAAGCGCATCTAGCAGCGACCAGCAGCAGTTTGTCGGTGAGGTCACAGGTCTGGATGCCGAAACCGGACGGGCCTGGGTCGAAGTAAAAAACCAGTTTAATGTCGGCGATATGCTGGTGCTGATGGCGCCAACGGGCAATCAACAGATTTGCCTGCAACAGCTGTGGAATGCCAAAGGGGAGCTGACATTACGCGCCCCGGGCGCCGGCCACAGGGTCCAAATCGAACTGCCGCAGGGCATGACACCAGACTTTGTGCTGCTCATTCGTGAGTTACCACAAGCCGAAATCCGCAGCCAGGGCTGTGCCTGATGGCGCTGAAAATTCTCGACAGCTGTATTAATTGCGACATGTGCGGGCCCGAGTGCCCGAACAGCGCGATTTCATTGCAGCTGATTGCCTCAGGTAAAAAGATTTACCAGATAGACCCCAACCTTTGCACTGAATGTGAAGGCTTTTATCCAGAGCCGACTTGTGTGCAGGTCTGCCCTATTGATGTAGTGGTCAAACTGGCAGATTGAGAGCTCTGAAAATCGCCACAAATTGCTCCTGCATTTGCGGCGTACCGACCACCCCAGGTCATAAACAACAACGCCTGAGTGCATCACTCAGGCGTTGCTCAAGCGAAAGCCTGTGCTTAATGCCCGGCGATTTGCATTTGATTGAGTAAGACAGAGCCGGTTAACACACCACCGCGGCGGTCCACGTCTTTGCCAATAGCGGCGATATCCATAAACATCTGCGTCAGATTACCGGCGATAGTCACTTCACTGACCGGGAACTGGATTTGGCCGTTTTCGACCCAAAAACCGGCCGCGCCACGGGAATAATCACCGGTGACGCCATTGACGCCCTGGCCCATCAGTTCAGTCACTAACAAACCAGAGCCCATATCCCGCAGCAGCTGGGCTAAGTCGGCGTCGCCATGTTGTACGTACCAGTTATGAATACCACCGGCGTGGCCTGTGCTGGCCATGCCCAGTTTCCGGGCGGAATAACTGGAGGTGATCCAGCTGTGTAACACACCGTCGGTAATGATTTGCCGGTCGGAGGTTTTCACGCCTTCACTGTCAAACGGGCTGGACGCCAGGCCCTGCAGCACATGTGGCCGTTCCATAATGTTTAAATGTGACGCCATCACTTGCTGGCCTAGTTTATCCAGTAAAAAACTCGACTTACGGTAAATGCTGCCGCCACTGATCGCCGACACCAGATGACCAAACAAGCTGCTGGCAACATCGGCACGGAAAATCACCGGCACTTTTTGCGTCGGTAAAGTGCGGCTGTTTAAGCGCTGCACGGTTTCTGCTGCAGCTTCCCGGCCAATGGCTGCTGCATCTTTTAAATCCTGTAAACGCCGGCCAACGGTGTAGCTGTAATCGCGCTGCATATCTTCGCCGTCTTCGCCGATCACTGAGCAGCTCATGCTATGGCGGCTGCTCGGGTAACCGACCAGCTGGCCATGGCTGTTACCATAGACTTTTAAGCCCTGATGTGATGAAAAAGACGCGCCGTCTGAATTGGTGATGCGGGAATCAACTGCAAAAGCCGCTTCTTCAGCGGCTGCACACCAGGCGGTAGCCTGTTCGGTACTGACCTCAGCCGGGTGATACAAATCCAAATCCGGTGGGCTGAACTCCAGCCAGCTGGCTTCAGCGAGGCCCGCGCATGGGTCTTCGGAGGTATAACGGGCAATATCGATGGCTGCTTCGACAGTGCGTTTTAACGCCGCCGGGCTTAAATCTGCCGTCGACGCTGAACCTTTACGCTGACCAACATAAACACTGATGCCGAGGCCACCGTCCTGATTAAACTCCATGGTTTCCACTTCACCGTGACGGGTTTCGACACTCAAGCCGCGCGTGCGGTTCATCGACGCTTCGGCGCTACTGGCACCCAACTGACGGGCGTGCGCCAGCACCTGGCTGACGGCGGCTTTTACTTCATCGATTTCTTGCTGAATAGTCGGCATGTCTTGACTCATAACGGGCTGAAAATCCTCAGGGTTGCAGACTGGCAAGCTTACCACAGCCGCCACAAAAGCACAGAAGTCTGCGGCTGTTATCCGGCTGACGCGGCTTTTCAGCGCCATCTTTGATATACTGTGCGGATTTCCGGCAACAAAACTGAAGTTATGGCAGATATTACTGATTTTACCCACGGCGACGACTGGGACCGTGAGGAAGGCAAAAGCAAAACGCAGGTCAAAAAAGAAATGCACGCCCTGCAGGCGCTTGGTGAAGAACTGGTGGCATTAAGCCCGGCAGCGCGCGCCAAAATCCCAATGGATAACGACCTGGTCGAAGCGTTAAAACTGGCAGACAAGCTGGTGAAAAAACACGAAGCTTACCGCCGCCATATGCAGTTTATCGGTAAGATCATGCGCGGTACCGATTTAGAACCAATTGAACGCGCCTTAGCTGTGGTGCGCAATACCAATCAGGCCGCGACCCGCAAATTCCACTTAATCGAAGACTGGCGCGACAAGCTCATCGCCAACAGTGATGCAGTGACCGAATTTATCGCTGAATATCCGCAAGTGGAGATCCAGCAACTGCGGACCTTAATCCGCAATGCGAAAAAAGAGCAGGAAAAGAACCAGCCAGCGAAATCTTACCGCGAGCTGTTCCAGCTGATTAAACCAGCGATCCTCGGCGAGTAAATTTGCCAATCCGCTGACTAAAAACAAACAGGCCGCAATTGCGGCCTGTTTGGTTTAATGAAACTTGCTAAAACACATCAAATAACACATCAGCAATGACGGCAGTCGCGACCGCCACCAGCACTAAGTCCGAGCCACAAATCTGCCATTCGTAACCGTCATGGCGCGGCAAGTGCGCCAGTAACTCAGGTTGGCTGACTTTTTTCGCAATGCCCGGCGGCAGAGGCTTGCCACGCGCCAGTTGTTTACGGATTCCCGGCGGTAACTGCCGGCCACCACTGACCTGATACTGCCGGACCAGCTGCCGGGCATCGATGACAGAGATCCCGGCAAAACTTAAATTCAGCTGCAATCCGCCCTGCGACTGTTGCACAGATGGTTTTGACTGCTGAAATTTGTGCTCTTTATCCGCCGCTTTCTGCGCTTTTTCCGCATGTTTGGCGGATTTGTGCTGCGCCTTATCCTGGCCCTGACCCGGCGTAGCCCCAACCTGGGCGGAGCCTGACGTCAGCAGCAATAAACAAAACCACGTGGCATATTTGCTCATGAATTGTCTCCTTTCACCCGCATCGACCTCAACCAGCATAGCACCTGGTTACACCGGCCTGGTCGGTCCGGCTCAGGCCGGCACTGTGATCTGGCCTTGCAGATAGAGCCGGGCCTGGCCACTGACCTGCACCCGGTCACCTTGTAGTTCGCAGCGCAGCACACCACCCCGGCTCGACGCCTGATACGCCAGCAACGCGGTTTTATTCAGCTTTTGTGCCCAATATGGCGTGAGGCCGGCATGAATAGACCCGGTCACCGGGTCTTCATCCCCGCCGTTTGCCGGCCAGAAATAGCGGCTGACAAAATCATATTGGCCGTCGGCAACACCCCTACCGGGCGCAGTCGCGACTACATCATAAGGCCACAGCGTTTTCAGCAGTGCCATGTCCGGCGCCAGCTGTTGCACTTTGCTGGCATCGTCGTACACCAGAAACCAGGCCTGTTCACTGCGCAAGACTTCAACCGGCTGGTGGTTCAGCGCCTGCAATAATGCCGGCGGCACTTCGCCCTGCGCAACGGCCGGGCGCTGGGGGAAATTCATCTCCAGCCAGCTGTCCTGCCCCTGCTGCACTGTCAGATCACCGACTTTGAGAGTGCTGAATCGGAGCTCTGCTGCTGTCTCGCGTGAAAACAACACAAAAGCTGCAGCCAGCGTGGCGTGGCCGCAAAAATCGATTTCGCACAGCGGCGAAAACCAGCGGATTTGATAATGCGCCGGCGCCAGCTTTTTCAGGAAAGCCGTTTCCGACAGATTATTTTCGACAGCAATTTGCAGCATCAGCTGCTCCGAAGGCCAGTCAATCAGCTCATCCGGTAACGGCACAACAGCAGCGGCATTACCGCCGAACAGCTGATTGGTAAAGGCGTCGACCTGATAAAGTTCCAGTTTCATTGTGGCAAAGCTCCGGCCGCCAGCAACTGCGTACGCAGCGCCAAACGCACCTGATCATGATAATAAAAAGCCCGCTGCGGGTCGGCCGGGTCCAGCGACAACGGCTCCAGCAACACCAGACCTGTGGCAAACTGCGGATAATACAAAGTGGTACTGATGTAGCCATCGACAAAACCGCTATGGCTGTATTCAGTCAGCCCATCGGCTTTGCTGATTTGCAGGCCAAAACCATAACCCAAAGCGCCCCAGCGGTGCGGGCGTAGCATCTGCGGGCTGGTCATTTGTTGATAGCTGGACGGCGTCAGCAGTGCCTGTTGATGCAGACATTGTTGCCAGCGGATCAGATCGCCGGCTGAACTGACCAGCCGGCCAGAAGGATTGTTGCTAAAAGCGACATCCAGTGGCGCAGCCACCAACTGGCCAGAGCGCTCGGTGAGGCCGGCAACCAGCAATGGCGCTTTGGACGTCAGCTGCTGCCTGGACGGCGCAAAACTATGGGTCATCTCGCAGCGCCGGAACAGCCGTGCCGTCTGTGCCGCAAAAGGTTCGCCGTAAATCCGCTCTAACACCGCACCCAGCAAATCATAGCCGGTATTACTGTAGGCAAAAGTGCTGCCCGGCGTGCCGGTTGGTCCACGGGTAGAGGTAGTGCCGCCGCCCTGCCCCAGGCCAGAACTGTGCTCCAGTAAATGTTTGATAGTGATGGCATCACCAAAGCGCTCGCGCTGCTCCGGCAAGAATTTTGCCAGCGGGTCAGTCAGGGTCAGCCGCTGTTGATCCACGGCTTGCGACACCAGGGCTGCGGTGATTTGTTTGGACTGCGAACCAATGATGAACTGACGCTGCGCCGTCAACGGTGCAACTTTATTGCTGTAATTCCACAGTAATTTGCCCTGCTGTGCCACCAACACAATACCGCTGAACGGCAGTTGCGCCCGTGGTCCGGCCGGCTGCATGGCTTTATCCAGCGCCGCTTTGTCCAGCT
>CBFGPY010000119.1:0-7116 GCA_965650755.1 uncultured Chromatiaceae bacterium
CATTGAGGAAAAGCGCCAGCTGTTGATAAAAACCGGCGTAATCACTCTGTGGCAGGGCAATGGATTGGCAGCCTGCGGCAGCACAAATTTCACCGCGACGAGCCTGCTGACGTTGCTGCCAACGGGCTGAAGCGAACACGGCGGTTGGTGTGTCCGGGCTTTGCTGCAGTGCATCGCGCAGGATCTGTTCCTGCGGGTCCAGCCCTAAACTGATAAAACTCCCGCCGGTGCCGTGCAATTCAAAACGAGGGGCCGGGTGCGCGCAATAAGGGGATGAGCTTAAAACGACCTGACGCGGCGGTTGTGCCGCTTTGTCAGGCGCAGCCGCTGTGGCCAGATAATCCAGCCGCAGCTGAAAATAATCGACAGCACCGGCGCTGTCGCCGCCGCGTAAACTCTGGCACGAGGCAGTGATCTGATCGGGAGCGCCAAACAGTGCAATCGTCTGGTCCAACAGGTGAGGGGCTAAATCGTAAAGAATGCCGTTGCCTGCTTCCGCCGACTCTTTCCAGCGCGCCTGCACTTGCGGCCGGAAGCGATCAAACCTTGAATACATCAGTTGTATGGTGCCCAGGGACTCAGACTGGGCCAGCTGGCGGACCGCTAAAAAATCGTCATCAAAACGCCGGTTGTGAAACACCGCCAATTTACGCTGCTGCCGGGTTGCCAGCAGTTGCAGTTCAATCGCTTCGGCCACTGTCACTGCCAGTGGTTTTTCCACCAAAACATCCTTACCGGCGAGCAAAGCGGCTTTGGCGAGGCTAAAATGCACCCGGTTTGGCGCGGTGATCACGATAAGGCTGGCATCGCTTTGCGCTATTAAACTGGCGGCATCCGGATAGATCCGCACTTGCGGCCAATACAGCGCGGCGTCCTGTTGTGATGTGCTGATGCCGGCCAACTGAAATTGCGTGGAACGGGCGATAAAAGGCAGGTGAAACACCCGGGCAGACAGGCCAAAGCCGATCACAGCAGTTTTAATCATTGTTCAGTTCGCCAGTGAGGTCATTATGGGCGATCATACTGCGCCTGAGCGGATTTGTCCTTTTATCCGCTGGTTTTATCAGCATCAGCGCCGGCCACTTGGTGCCGGCGTCCTCCTGAGCCTACCGCATTCGTCAGTGCTGCGTCAGCCACAACACCTGATAGGCCTGCAGCGGTACTGCGCCTGTGCAGAAGCTGACGCCAGTCAGAGCGTCTGTCAGTGTATGATTAGTTTCGCTATGCCAATATTGCGGATGTTCGCTGAAATTGGCAACGATTCGCAGACGTTTGCCGTCAAGTTCACGCTCATAACTAAACAGGTGCGGGTTGTCACAGGCGCAGATCCGCGTACTGCCACCACCGAGTACCGGCAACGTAGCCCGGGTTTTCACTAAATGTTGTAATTGCTGGTAAATCCGGCCAGAGACTGTTTGCGGCTGTGTCGCTTCGGCCAGTTGGGCTTCTGTCACCGCCACGCGGTTGACCCAGCGGCTGTCGTCTTTTTTCGCCGGATCATTCACATAGCTGTAGTCGTTACGCAGGCCAAGTTCGTCGCCCATATACAGCAATGGCAGGCCACCAATACTCAGAATGATGCTGTTCAGCAGATAAATCCGCGCCAGCGCGTGTTCCAGATGTTGCTGATTCTGCTCAGCTTCGGCTTTATCGACACCTGCTAAAGACGCCAGCATGCCGGCGACGCGACAATCGCCGGTGACCGGATTCTGCTGAAACGGCACGCCGCTGGCAAAACTGCCGGGGAACTGGCCGGTATAAAAATGATTGAGGAACTGGCGGTGGTGATCCGGATTGGTACCGAGCTGCCAGGCGATATTATCGTCAAAGGTCCAGCCGATGTCGTCGTGGCAGCGGATGTAATTGACCCAGCTACACTCTGGGTCTATGGCAAAACGCCGCTGCAGTGATTCGGTCAAAAGCCGCGTTTTGCGCGTGGCTAAAGAGTTCCACAGCAGCGCCATCAGCAGCGGGTTATAGGACAGTTGGCATTCGTTTGGTGCGATGTATTTCACCACTTCGTCCGGGTGCACTATGGCTTCAGATTTGAACTGCAGCGCTGGTGCCGCAATACGGGCCACTGCATTAAAGGCTTTGATCAATAAATGCGCTTTAGGCAGGTTTTCGCAGTTGGTACCGGCTTCTTTCCAGACAAAGGCCAGCGCGTCGAGGCGCAATACGGCGGCGCCCTGATTGGCCAGAAATAACATTTCTTCAGCCATGGCAGTGAAAACTGCCGGATTGGCGTAATTTAAATCCCACTGGAAACTGTTAAAAGTGGTCCAGACCCACAAACCAGATGCTTTATCTTGGGTAAAACAACCACGGCGGATCTCGGGGAAAATTTCCCGCAGTGTTGGTGCATACCGGTCGCGTTCGGCTTCAGTCAGGAAAAAATAATAGTCGCGATATACCGGGTCACCGGCTTTGGCTTTTTCCGCCCAGCGGTGCTCGTCTGAAGTGTGATTAAAAACAAAATCCAGCACAGGCCGGATGCCCTGCTGATGCAATTCCTGCATCAGGCTGGATAATTCGGCCATAGTGCCGAGCGAGGGCATAGTGCTGCGATAATCCGACACGGCATAACCACCGTCACTATTCGGTTCCGGCGCTTTAAACAGCGGCATCAGGTGCAGATAATTGATGCCGGTTTGTTTTAGATACGGAATGCGCTGTTTAAGGCCTTCGAAATTGCCGGCAAATAAATCGACGTAACAGGCAGAACCCAGCGCCTGATTACTTTTGTGCCAGTGCTGTGGCGCTGTATCTTCCGCTTGCAGATAATCCGGCCGCTGTGCTGCGCTTTTTGCTAACAGTTTCAGCAGCTGCTCCAGTTGGTAATAACAATCAAACAGGTCGCCATAAAGTTGCAGATAGAGGCCTAACAGTTCCGGCAGCACCTGGGTTAAACGCGGTTGTAACGCCGGCCAGCTGGATTTGGCGGCGGATTTTAAACTGGCGCTGTGGCGTTTCAGAATATTCTCTGCTTCGCGCTGCAGGAGTGCCGGCTCAGCCAGCATCTGGGCAATAGTGTTTGGCATATCGTCTGGTCCGGTTCTGGCCTTGTCGGCACGCTTGCTATTTTTTGTGAGCAGATTGCACTGTGTTTGGCACAGCGAATCATTATCGTTTAGTTTTACACCAGTTTAGAACTGCCGTATAGTAGAATCTTAATCGATTTAGAAAAAAGCGCAAGCACTGGCCGGATGGAATGTCTGCTGCCGTCGTTCTGTCAGTCAGGTTCGGTGATTTTCATCTCGGCGAAGCAGGTTTAACTGCATGACCATGGGGGCGCTCACCCGCATTTGATGCGGGTTGCCACAGCGCACCCTGTGTTTACATCGCCCTTTTATGAATAATGCGGTAACCAATCGACGTTTGCACGTCAGCGCCGCTGCACTTGGTGTTTTGTGACATCCGGCCCCGATCACATTCATTGTCCGGGCCTTCTTTGCCTGACAGACAATATTCGAAGCGGCTGGTGGTTTTCACCGGCGCCGGCAAAATGCCTGCGGGCAGCTCCAGCCAGCGCCAGCGTTTGACCTGCGTCATCGATTCTTTCGCAAAATAAGTGCTCGTTGCGGTGACCACACGCAGATCTTTGATTTGATAATCCGGCGTAATGACATATTCCACAGTCGCGCAGCCATGGTTGCCTTTGATTGCTTCTTCTATCGGGTATCTGGGCTCAAAACGTTTTAGTGCCTGCCACTGTGGTTTTAGCAGTTCGCCATCACTCATCTGCAGCGCCGCATACTGGGCTGCGTTGACTTCAGGGTTGTTCATTGTGACCGGTGTTGAAGTCGTACTGCTACAGGCACTGAGCCCGGAGAAAACCAGTATCGCAAAACCAGGCTTTAAATATTGCATCGGAACTGTCCTTGTTATAGAAACTAATTGGTGATCAAGTTATGGCAGCTTATGCAAAAAAACAAGAGTGTTTGCTTTCAGTTGTGGCTTTGGATTTGGGATCTATATGATGCTGGCCATCGCGATGCCAAAGCCAGAACGTTCATGCGCAGAAGTAGCTATTTGAACTTCGCTGAAACGGCCAGTGAATGGATAAGACGTCAACCCTGAATTCGGGAAAAAACAATGTATAAAAGTCATTTTAAACAAATGCTCTTTAGCATTGGTATTGCCGTATTTTCTGCCAGTGCCGATGCCCGGGCACAGACCAATCCTGCCGCTGTCCAGCCTCAGGTGTTTAGTGCAGCACTTCCCGCGCAGACACAAGTATTACAGGCCGCGCAGCGTAGTTTTGCCGAGTACTTTCAACTGCTGGCATTGCCTAATGATGCAGTGAATGCAGCAGATATCCGGCGTAATGCGGATTGGCTGACCGCCGCATTTAACCGGCGTGGTTTTCAGACACAACAACTGGAAAATCAAGGCAGACCGCTGTTATTCGCCCAGTACCTCAGTTCAGCAAAAGATGCGGCGACTTTATTGTTTTATCTGCATTTTGACGGCCAGCCGGTCCTGCCAGAGCAATGGGCGCAACCAAACCCCTGGCAAGCTGTGGTGAAAAAACGGGGCATTGATGGCAAATGGCAGCCAGTCGATCCTTCGCTGCTGCAACAGAACCCGCTGGATGCCGAATTACGGGTATTCGCGCGGGCTGCCGCCGATGAAAAAGGCCCGATCATGATGTTGCTGGCGGCTTTTGATGTATTAAAAGCGACAGGTCAAACGCCGGCTTTTCATGTCAAAGTGCTACTCGACAGTGAAGAAGAGAAGGGCTCTCCGGCGATAAATGCAATAGCAAAAACCCATGCAAAGTTGCTGCAGAGCGATGGCTTAATCATCCTCGACGGCCCGCAGCACCCGAGTAATAAACCAACGCTTGTATTCGGCAACCGCGGCGCAACCAGCCTGACGCTGACGGTTTACGGACCGAAAACGCCATTACACAGCGGTCATTATGGCAATTATGTGCCGAATCCGGCACAGCGTCTGGCGGCGTTGCTGGCCAGTATGAAAGACGATAACGGCCGGGTCACTGTTGACGGATATTACGATACTGTGAAACTGAGCGCGGCCGAACGTTTGGCACTCTCTGAAGTACCGGATGACGCTGCTGCGCTGCGACAGCGCACCGGCATCGCCCGGCCAGATGCGGTAGGCCGCAATTATCAGGAAGCGTTGCAATATCCGTCATTAAATATCCGCGGTATGCACGCTGGTGCAGTAGGCGATAAAGCTGCCAATATCATTCCGCATCAGGCCATTGCAGAGCTGGACCTTCGAACCACACCGGAGGCCGGTCCGGCTTATCTGACTGCTTTACTTGAGCGTCATATCAAGGCGCAGGGCTGGTATTTAAGCCTGGGCGAGCCAACAGATGCCGAGCGTGCCAAATATCCCAAGATCGCGTCACTAACAGCAGGGGCTGGCGGTGATGCGGCGCGTACACCAATGGATTCGCAACTCGGCAGCTGGGTCTATGCAGTGCTGCAACAAGATGGCAGGCAAGTGGTGCGGATCCGCATGATGGGCGGCAGTCTGCCAACTGAACAGCTGGTCAGTGCGCTCAAGACGCCATTTGTCATCCTGCCGCTGGTGAATGCGGACAACAATCAGCATAGCTTTGACGAAAATTTGCGCATCGGTCATTACATCGGGGGGATGCAAACCTTGTTGCGGCTGCTGCGGACCCGTTATTAGTTTTGATTGAAGCTGAATTATTTCAGCTGTTTTTTTTGTGGAACTTTCCTCATCTGAGACTTGCTGACTAGACTCAGTAATCGTCCTTTGTCTGCCAGGTTCCGGTTATGCCCAACACGAGTCTGAAATTTCAGCTGTGTGGCGGTCTGATGTTTGTGCTGTTATCACCGCTGTCTGTCGCGGCCCCGTCGGGGTCCGAACATTCCGTTGATAGTCTTGAAAACCTGTTAAAACAACAAGATAAAGCTGCAGCATGGCAGCTGGCCAACGAATTATTGCCGGAGCAAGAAGGTGATCCCCGTTTTGACTACCTTTATGCTTTAGCTGCGCGTCGTGCAGGTCAGCTGCATCAGGCGGTGTTTGCGCTGGAACGCGCTGTGCAGTCAGCACCGCAATTGGCTGATCTGCGCTTGTTACTTGGTATCAGTTATTTCGAGCTGGGTAATCTACCGGCGGCTGAACGTGAGTTTCTGATTTTGCAAAAGGCCAGACTGCCGGAGCGGGAAACAACTCTGGTACAAGACTATTTGTCACGTTTGGATAAATTCCGTGATCCGTCCCGGGGTTATTGGCAGAACTGGATCCAACTCAGCACCGGGTCAGACAGTAATCCCAATAGCGGCATAGACGACGAGTTTGTTTATGTTCCTCTGCTGGGGCAGGTACGGTTATTTGAATCAAGCCAGGCCCGGCGCAGCCGTTTTCACGAAGTCCAGGCACAGCTGAATTATGTTCTGCCGCAAAGTCAGCACAGTGCCTTTTATGCCTCTGCCGGCGTGCTGCAAAGTGGGTATCAGCACGGCGCTGTCTATGACCGGGCTTATGCCAGTATGCAGGCCGGTTACCAATCGCGCTGGCGTGGCCTGCAATGGTCAGCAGAAATGTTTTACCGGCCCATTTGGCTGGACGGTGACAGTTATCTGGATTATCAGGGCCTGAAAACCAGTCTCAGCCGGGGTTTTGGCGAAAGTCTCAGTATGGGGCTGGATTTAACCTGGGCCGACTTTGCTTATGCCGAACTGCCGGCGCTGGATAAACAACAATGGTTGCTGCAAGGCTGGTTGGCCCTGCAAATTGGTGCTGCTGAGCATCGTCTGCAGTTGCGCAGCGGTGAGGAGCAAAGCGACCTCAGACGCATTGATTTTAACAGCAGGGATGTGCTTGGCATCGGCTACCGCTATCAGCAGCCCTTTGGTGCGAATTGGTTAACCAGCCTGCAGCTGGATTATTCACGGGGGGACTATCAGGCCGTTCATCCGCTATTCGCGTCGACCCGTCAGGACCGTTATCTGCGGGCAGAACTCGAAATCAGTTACAGCATCAGTCCGCAGTGGCGCTTGCTGACCAGCCTCAGCCATTTGCGCAACAACAGCAATCTCAGTCTTTATCAATACCGGCGCAACCGTGGCTGGTTAGGAGTCCGTTATGCATTTTGAATGGTTCAGACTG
>CBFGPY010000120.1:0-7108 GCA_965650755.1 uncultured Chromatiaceae bacterium
CAGGTACTGAAATACCGAAAAAAGGCTTTTTCGCCCATTTTGGTTTAGTACCACAAATTTTATTGGGCATGATTTTAGGCGTGGCGCTGGCGAGCTGGTCGACCGAAGCGGGTCAGTCCGTGGCTATGCTGGGCGCGTTATTTGTCAAAGCACTAAAAGCGGTCGCACCTATTCTGGTGTTTGTACTGGTCGCGTCCGCCATTGCCAACCGCAAAATCGGTGGTCAGGCGAAAATGAAACCTGTGCTGGTGCTGTATTTACTTGGCACCTTTTTGGCAGCACTGACTGCAGTAGGCGCCAGTTTTCTGTTCCCGAGCAGTCTGGTGTTAAGCGACGCCCAGCAAGCAGTGACTGCGCCTGAAGGCATTGGTCAGGTGCTCAAAGGCATTCTGTTTCAGGCGGTCGATAACCCGGTCAATGCTTTGCTGACCGGCAACTTTATCGGCGTATTAACCTGGGCCATTGGTTTTGGCCTCGGCTTACATCATGCCAACAGCACGACGAAAAAAGTCTTCAGCGATATTTCGCACGGTGTTTCGCACTTAGTGACACTCATCATCCGCTTAGCCCCTATCGGTATTTTCGGTCTGGTGGCGGAAACTGTCGCGACCACCGGATTTGCCGGCCTTGCCAGTTATGGCCATTTATTGGCGGTGCTGGTGGGTTCTATGGCGGTGATTGCCTTTGTGGTGAACCCACTGCTGGTGTTTGTCACCACAAGGCGTAATCCGTATCCATTGGTGCTGACTTGTCTGCGGGAAAGCGGCATTCCGGCATTTTTTACCAGAAGTTCTGCCGCCAACATCCCGGTCAATATGATGCTGTGTGAAAAGCTGAAACTGGATGAGGATACTTATTCAGTGTCCATTCCACTGGGGGCCACCATCAATATGGCAGGCGCTGCTATCACTATCACAGTACTGACGCTGGCGGCTGTGAACACGCTCGGCATTCCGGTTGATTTCGCCACCGCGATGTTGTTAAGCGTGGTTGCTTCTGTGTGTGCCTGCGGCGCTTCCGGCGTAGCTGGTGGCTCTTTGCTATTGATTCCGTTGGCCTGCGGTTTGTTTGGTATTCCGGCTGAGACCGCCATGCAGGTGGTGGCTGTTGGTTTTATCATCGGCGTGGTGCAGGACTCCTGCGAAACTGCGCTGAATAGCTCCACAGACGTGGTCTTTACTGCCGCGGTCAGCCAGCGCGCTGATAACTGATTTAAGCTAATCGCTGCTCTATGGCCGGTATCGCAGGATACCGGCCTGGTTGTTTTGCCCGCTTTTGCTTCTTCCTAAAGTCCGAAAACCAAGCCGCTAATTCCTTTTAGTTATATCTGAGCCGATTTGCTTCTTGGATTTAGGACGTTTAGACGTCTAATATCGCAGCCATATTGAAGCATCACACCGCTTTTTAGCAAAAATGCAGTATGGTGGGTCGACGATCTGAGCCTGACCAAGGCAGGAGCCCGTGGGGATATTAACGTGCAGTATTTACCGATTTTCACTGATTTAACCGGCAAAGCCGTGCTGCTGGTAGGCGGCGGCCATGTCGCGCTGCGTAAAGCGCGGGCGCTGCTGGATGCTGGCGCGTTGCTCACCGTGGTGTCGCATCAGTTTGAAACGGAATTCCAGCACTGGGCTGCCCAAGGCAAAGCCAGGCTGCTGCAAGAAGATTTTTCGCCAGAACAGATCTCAGGCCATTGGTTAGTGATTGCCGCCACCGACGACGACGCCGTCAATGCTGCTGTGCATCAGGCCTCTTCGGCGCGTCAGGTTTGGGTCAACACCGTTGATGACCAGGACAAATGCGAGTTTATTTTCCCGTCCATCATTAACCGTGCACCAATTCAAATCGCCATTTCCAGCGGCGGCGCAGCGCCTGTGTTAGTGCGCCGCCTGCGTGAACAGTTAGAAACTTTATTACCGCAGCACCTCGGGCCTTTAGCCACGCTGGTCGGTAAATTCCGTAAACAGGTGCAGCAGAAGCTGGACAATTTCGCCGCCCGCCGGCAGTTTTATGAACAGGTTTTCAGCTCGAAAGTAGTGAGCCTGCTGCAAAGTGGTCAGCCACAGGCGGCGGAAGACACGCTGGAACAAATGCTGGATGGTCATCAGCCACAACGCGGTGAAGTCTTTGTCGTCGGCGCCGGGCCTGGTGATCCTGAGTTATTGACGCTGAAAGCGCTGCAGCTGATGCAACAGGCCGATGTGGTGGTGTACGACTATTTAGTCTCAGAACCTATTATGGCGCTGGTGCGCCGCGACGCTGAGCTGATTTGTGTTGGCAAAAAAGCCGGTGCGCATTCGGTGGCGCAGGAAGAGACTAATGCCTTGCTGGTCAGGCTGGCACTGGCAGGCAAAAAAGTCTGCCGGTTAAAAGGCGGCGACCCCTTTATTTTTGGCCGCGGCGCCGAAGAAATTGAAGTGTTACTACCGCACCAAATCCCGTTTCAGGTGGTGCCGGGCATCACGGCTGCCGCCGGTTGTGCCGCTTACGCCGGTATTCCGCTGACGCATCGTGACTATGCGCAGGCGGTGCAGTTTGTCACCGGTCATTGCCAAAAAGACGGCAAAGAGCCGGACTGGCGCAGCCTGAGCCGGCCGAACCAAACCTTAGTGATTTATATGGGCCTGATGAAATCGGCACATATTCAGGCGCAGTTGCTTGAGGCTGGCCGCGCTGCGGACACACCGGTAGCGATACTGGAAAACGGCACCAGACCTGAGCAGCGGGTGTTTACCGGCACGCTTGGGCAATTGGCGGAACTCATTGAACAGCATCAGGTGCAATCGCCGGCCTTGCTGGTGATTGGCGAAGTAGTGGCTTTGCAGCACAAATTAGCCTGGTATGGTGCGCAGGCGCCCCGGGCACAGCTGACGCCGCTACACGGATAACATTTAAATTGATAGTTTTTAAAGCAAGGTAACTGATATGCCGACCTTAACGCACTTACAACAGCTTGAAGCGGAAAGTATTCAAATCTTCCGCGAAGTGGCGGCCGAATTTGATAATCCGGTGATGCTGTATTCGATTGGCAAAGACTCGTCGGTGCTGTTGCATCTGGCGCGTAAAGCCTTTTATCCGGGCAAGATCCCGTTCCCGCTGCTGCATGTCGATACCGACTGGAAATTCCGCGAAATGATTGAGTTTCGTGACAAAGTGGCGAAGGAATATGGCTTTGACCTGCTGGTGCATAAAAACCCGGAAGGCCTGGCGATGGGCATGAACCCGTTCACCTTCGGCAGCGCCAAACACACCGACGTGATGAAAACCGAAGGCCTGAAACAGGCGCTGAATAAATACGGTTTTGACGCCGCTTTTGGTGGCGCCCGCCGTGACGAAGAAAAGTCCCGCGCCAAAGAGCGGATTTATTCGTTCCGTGACCAATACCACCGCTGGGACCCGAAAAATCAGCGGCCTGAGCTGTGGCACACCTACAACGGTCAGGTCAACAAAGGCGAAAGTATCCGCGTGTTCCCGCTGTCGAACTGGACTGAGCTGGATATCTGGCAATACATCTATCAGGAAAACATCGACATAGTGCCGCTGTATTTCGCTGCTTATCGCCCTGTGGTGGAACGCAACGGCACGCTGATCATGGTCGACGATGACCGGATGCCATTAAATCCGGGTGAAGTACCGGAGCAAAAACTGGTGCGCTTCCGCACGCTCGGCTGTTATCCGCTGACCGGTGCTATTGAATCAGACGCCGACAGCCTGACCGGCATTATCGAAGAGATGTTGTTATCGCGCTCCAGCGAACGTCAGGGCCGGGTGATTGACCACGATTCCAGTGGTTCGATGGAAAAGAAAAAACGTGAGGGGTATTTCTGATGTCAGTCGCTATTGAACTGGAACAACTGGGGATTGAAGAGTACCTCAGACAACAACAGCATAAATCCCTGCTGAAATTCCTGACCTGTGGTTCGGTCGACGACGGCAAAAGCACGCTGATCGGCCGTTTACTGCACGACAGCCAGCAGATTTATGAAGATCAGCTGGCCGCACTGCATAAAGACAGCAAAACCCACGGCACCACCGGTGAAACCGTTGATTTGGCGCTACTGGTCGATGGTTTGCAGGCAGAACGCGAACAAGGCATCACCATTGACGTGGCCTACCGCTATTTCTCCACCGCGAAACGCAAGTTTATCATCGCTGACACGCCGGGCCATGAGCAGTACACCCGCAACATGGCGACTGGTGCATCAAACTGTGACCTGGCGATTATCCTGGTCGACGCGCGCTACGGCGTGCAGGTGCAGACGCGCCGTCATAGCTTTATCTGTGCGCTTTTGGGCATTAAGCAGTTTGTTGTCGCCATTAATAAAATGGATCTGGTAGGGTTTTCAGAAGCTCGTTATGACGAAATCCGTCGTGACTATTTAGCTTTTGCCGAGCAGCTGCATGTGCCGGATATTCAGTTTGTACCACTGTCGGCGTTAAACGGTGACAACGTGGTAAACCCTTCGGCCCAGGCCCCTTGGTATCAGGGCCCGACGTTGCTGGCGCTGCTGGAAAACGCGCCGGTGACTGGCTTTAATCATGCCTTTGAAGCGCGTTTACCGGTACAGTATGTCAACAGACCGAATCTGGACTTCCGCGGTTTTGCCGGTACTGTGGCCTCTGGCAGCTTTCAGGTCGGTGATGCTGTGGTGGCGCTGCCGTCTGGCAAAAGCTCAGTAGTGAAATCTATCGTGACTTTTGATGGCGACTTGCCGCAGGCGTTTGCCGGTCAGGCGGTCACGTTAACGCTGGCCGATGAAATTGATATCAGCCGCGGTGATGTGATTGTGAAGGCGCAGCATCACGCCAGCGTGTCGAACCGCATTCTGGCCAAAGTGGTGTGGATGCACGAAGATCCACTCACCATCGGCAAACAATACAACATCAAACTCGGTACGAAAAAAGTGCCGGGTACAGTCACGGCGATCGCACACAGCATTGATGTTAATACGTTGGAAGAGCACGCCGCGACACAGCTGGCGCTCAATACTATCGCACTGGTCGAGCTGGAGCTGACCGAAGCAGTGGTATTTGACCCGTACAGCAAAAACCGCGACACCGGTGGCTTTATTTTTATCGACCGCTTAAGCAATATCACAGTCGGTGCCGGCATGGTCGACAGCGCGCTGGCGGCCAGCAGCAACAAAACTGAGTTCAGTGCTTTTGAGCTGGAATTTAACGCCTTAGTGCGTAAACATTTCCCGCACTGGCAGGCGGTTGATATCAGTAAGTTGTGATGGATTGCTGCTGGCTTCATTTTGTGTAAGCCAGTCCGTGGATACGGCATCGTCCGCTGTTCACACGCAGACACGCCGTGAATACATCCCTGTAGGCTCCTCTGCGGCAGTCCGGGGTTTTGCAGAGCAAAACCCGTTTGAGCGGCGGCAAGTCAGATTACTGACTTGCCGAGATCCCGCTCTCACCCCTGCCGCAGAGGGTCTGCTTAGTGAACAGACTCCCGCTGCCGGTCGGAACTTCAGGTTCTTTTACTGGCATGCAAAGGCAGAAAACAGATGGAACAAACTTCAGCTTCAGTCAGCAACAACATCGTCTGGCAACAACATGCGGTCAGCCGCAGCGATCGCGAGGCGCAGAAACAGCAGCAGGCGGTGGTGTTGTGGTTCACCGGGCTCAGCGGTGCCGGCAAATCAACAGTTGCCGGCGCGCTGGAACAAGCGTTGCTCAAGCGCGGTGCTCATACCTATCTGCTGGATGGCGACAATGTGCGCCATGGCTTGTGCGCCGGTTTAGGTTTCAGCGAAGCCGACCGCAATGAAAACCTGCGCCGGGTTGGCGCTGTGGCCGGTCTGATGCTGGATGCTGGCCTGATTGTATTAAGCGCATTTGTTTCGCCGCTGCGTAGTCAGCGCGATGCCATTCGCGCCAGTTTGCCGGCAGGCCGGTTTATTGAAGTCCATGTCGCCACCTCGCTGGATGTCTGTGAGCAGCGCGATGTCAAAGGCCTGTATCAGAAAGCCCGGCGCGGCGAAATTGCCAATTTCACCGGTATTTCAGACCCTTACGAGGCGCCAGTAGAGCCAGAAATCAGCCTGGATACCGGTGTGTTGTCCCTCGATGACAGCGTGCAGCAGCTGCTGCAATTGCTGGAGCAACGTGGCATCATCGGCCCAAAGTCTTAATCCGGATCTTAAAAGATGCTAACCACGCCCGCTGAACTCAACCAATGGCTGCCACAAATCCGCCGCATCAGTATTGATGCGGGTCAGGCGATTCTGGCGATTTATAACCAACCACAAGCCATTGATGTGCAACATAAAGCGGACGACAGCCCGCTGACCGCGGCAGATCTGGCTGCGCATCAGCTGATTTTGCGCGAACTGCAGGCGTTGACGCCGGACATCCCGGTGCTGTCCGAAGAAGCCGCCGATATTCCGTGGAGCGAACGTCAGCACTGGCAACGTTTCTGGCTGGTTGACCCGCTGGATGGCACCAAAGAATTTATCAAAAGAAACGGCGAATTCACCGTCAATATCGCGCTGATTGACGCCGGCGAGCCAGTGCTTGGGGTGATCCATGCGCCGGTGCTGGGCAAGACCTACAGCGGTGCCGAAGGGCTGGGAGCTTTTGTCGCAGATAACAACGGTGAGCGGGCGATCCACGCCATTGCGCCAAAAGCTGGTGAAACGGTGCGGCTGGTTGGCAGTAAAAGCCATTACCAGCCGGAAGTGGAGCCATATCTGGCGCAGTTCCCGCAGCATGAACTGGTGGCAGTCGGCAGTTCGTTAAAATTCTGTCTGGTGGCAGAAGGCGCGGCACACATCTACCCACGTTTCGGCCCGACCATGTTATGGGACACCGGTGCCGGCCATATCATCGCCACCGCCGCCGGCGCCAGCGTCGTGTATGACGGTATCGAAGGCCCGGCCTATCAGCGCGAAAACCTGCGCAATGGCAATTTTGTCGTGCGAGTGTAATCTGCTACGGCTGGTCTTGTTGCCTACTCAAGGTGGGGAAACCAGCCTTGCTGTTCTCAGACTGCACGCAGTACAGTGACACTGCGAATTCAATTTTTGTGGAGTCATGATGCGTGCTGCCACCTGGTATTCCCGATTTGCTAAAGCGGCCGCCCATTTTTGTGGCCGTCCCC
>CBFGPY010000121.1:0-7082 GCA_965650755.1 uncultured Chromatiaceae bacterium
GGTCTTTTAAGCGGAATGCACCAGATAAATCCACAACTACTATGCCGGCAGCCATCAGCTTTGGTGCGACTTCTTCACTGGCTTCGTGTGGCAGTGCCAAAAACGCGACGTCGACTTTGCCTTTGATATTCTCAATCTCAGCATCGGTCCAGGGTTCTACCAGCAAATCAACCTGGCCTTTATGCCGTGGATACAACGAAGAAAAAGACTCTGCCTGCCGCCCGGCAGAGGCATAGGCATGGCAGAGTGCAAAGTGAGGGTTACGCGCTAATAACACACAAAGTTCGGCGCCGCTATAACCGGCGGCTCCTAACACTGCGCTGCGAATCACTGAACTGGTGGCAGATTGTGATGACATCTTGTGGTCAGTCTCCAAATGCTAAATAAAAAATGGCCACACCAAAAACTGCGGCCAGTGTATAGAGGCTTTCATGCACTTTCAAGAATTATTATGCTGTTTTTTTGAATTTTTATATTATTCAAATTCACTTTCAACTGCTGCATAAAGATTCATAGCGCGCCAATGCGCGCAGAGTAAGGCCTGGCGCGTTATAGCGGCTATTGTCGCAGACTGTGTTGTGCATGAATATGAAAATTTAGCAGCCACAACGCGAAGCGCCAATGCGCCTGCGCTGTGACCGGGAGTGAGATAACTACAAGGTTATAAACCCGGATTATCCAATGCGGTCAGTCCGGCAAATTCATCCGGCTGGCGTTTGGGCAGTAACTTTAACGCTTCCGGCAGCGTCGGATAAAACGACAATAAACCGTCAATGGGCCTGACTTTGGCTTTCGCCAGTGTTTTCAGCACCTGAAATTGCAGGTCGACTAACATCACATGGCAACCGGTTTTTTCCGTTGCTGTGAGGAATTTATCAAAAGCAGCCAGACCACCGGCATCCAGTAAAGTCACGCCATCCATCAGGATCACCACTTGCTGCTGCTCTTTACATAACAGTGCAAGCTCGGCAAACACTCTGTCCGCCGCAGCAAAAAACAACGGCCCGCTGATGCGAAATACCTTGTGGCCGGGTGCCAGTTTTTCACTGACCAGCTTCGGATTTTCCGTCACATCGGCAACTTTGGTCATCTCCGCCACTTCGCGCACAAATAGCAGCGCCGCGATAATGATGCCGCAGCTGATGGCAATCACCATGTCAAACAACACGGTAAAAGAGAAACAGACCGCGAACACCAGCACGTCGCTGCGCGGTGCGGTATTGATCAGATGCAGCGCTTTGGGGGCTTCACTCATATTCCAGGCGACCACAAGCAATAAGGCCGCCATACCGGCTAATGGCAGATAACTGAGCAAAGGCGCGAGGGCAAACAAGGCCAGCAACACCACAGCAGCATGTACCATGGCTGCAACTGGCGACACAGCGCCAGCCCGCACGTTGGCAGCTGAGCGCGCCAGTGCCGCAGTCGCGGTAATACCGCCAAAAAATGGCGCCACTATGTTACCAATGCCCTGCCCCAGCAGCTCACTGTTGGCGCTGTGACGCCGGCCTGTCATGCCATCCAGCACCATGGCACAGAGCAGCGATTCAATAGCGCCGAGCATTGCCATGGCAAAAGCGGCGGTCAATAAATCTTTGACCAGTTCAGAGCTCCACTGCAGCGGCTGACCGCCGGCACCGGGTAAATCCCAGGGCCATTGCAGGCTGGGCAACATATCAGGGATACCGGCAGCAACACTGCCGTCAGCGGCGGTGTAAAAAAAACGACTGCCAATCGTTTCCACCGGATAACCAAAATGATTGAGGGCCCAGGCCAGCAAAGTAGCAGCAATCACTGCCGGTAAATGCGGCGGGATGCGACTGCCCAGCTTGGGCCAGGCCAGCATCAGCCACAAAGTCACTGCGGCAACGACCATCGCCGGCCAATGAGCGCTGTCCGCGGCTTTTAACAACACCTGCAGCTTTTCCAGATAATGCTCGGGCATGGTTTCGACAGTAAGGCCAAATAAATCACGCAGTTGCAGCGTGGCGATCACCACGGCAATACCGGCCGTGAAACCCAGGGTGACGGCTTCAGGGATGTATTGAATAAACCTCCCCAGACGCAACATCGCCATCGCCACCAGAATGCCACCGGACAGCACTGTGGCCAGCAATAAACCACTTAAGCCATATTTCTGTACGACCGGATATAAGATGACAATAAAAGCAGCGGTTGGGCCTGAGACGCTGTAGCGCGAACCGCCACAAAGCGGAATCAAAAAGCCAGCGATAATGGCGGTATACAAACCATATTGCGGCGGTACACCGGAAGCAATAGCCAGCGCCATCGCCAAAGGGATCGCAATGATGCCAACGCTGATGCCGGCCAGCACATCTTTACTGAGCGCAGAAAAACCATAACCTTCAGCGGCAGCTTCGCGCAGCGCATGAAAAATCCGTAACGAGAACAAATGAGCACGGTGCGACATCAGACGACCTCACCACAGTAAAACTCTATTGTAGGGATAAAATCAGGGCGCGAGGAACTTGTTTTGGATCTTTTGTAAGATTTTCCAGCGGTTAGGGTCGAGTAATAAAGACCAAATGCAGGCATCAAATAACGTTTTCAGTGTTAGCTTGACAGCGATTTGATGCTCATAAAGGAATGGAACCGAATCACGATAGAACGACGGGTCTTGTGTGTAAATAATGTATTCAACAGCTTGCAAACAGGAGAAAAGGGAAGATACCGCTAATAAAAAAGCCATCAGCATAACCTGTGGGAGATTTACCTGCGCTTTTGCCTGAAAGAATTTTAGTAATGCCCGGTCATTATGGTAGTGGACAATCCAAAATGCCATTAGAAGGTCTAACAACGCAGAGCACAAATAATAATACAGCGCGTTCTCGAAGTTATTCAAAAATAACGATATTGGAAACTGGAGAAGCTTAATGATGAGTATGAGAGTCAGCAGAGGCAGTGTATGAGGTTTTTTTAAACTGAAAAGCACAACACAGCTGAAAGAAATATACGAAATTAATCGGACAGTATCCGCATTACTAAAATTATTCTTCTCAACAAATGCAGGGAAATGAATAGATAATTCCAGATAAATGGCAGCCGCACTTGAGATTAAAAAAATCAAAAAGGCGGCTGTATTTCTTGCGAATGTTTGAGTCTGTGTCACAAAACCTTATCTTAATTTTTATTAGTTTTTGATCCAGATTGGGCCGCTGCCGTCACCAATATGAAAAGTGCTGACTACACCATCATTTGACTTCAGTGAAATACCGCCGCTGACTTGGGTCAGTTCAGTAGTATTCAGCTCAACCAGCTCTGCGGCTTGTTCTTGTTTAGATACTGGAAACAGGGCTGCGAACAGTTTTGATTTTGCATCGAATTTCATAATGAGTAAATCCCTTAATTGTAAAGATTATTTGTTTTGGATTTTTAATTCCCTGACCCGGATCACGCAGATCCAGCGGGAGCAAAGTGAAATTGCAAACGCAATGCCAAAAACAGAGCAGCAGCACAACATTAATTTTTATTGCATAAATTCATGCACTTATGATCATGACACAGAATCAGCCGGGCAATAAACCAGATCCTAAACAGCAGATCCGACCTGATGCGGCGAGAAATTTCCGCCGGCACAGTCCGGCTTTGCCTCCACTTGCCGCTGCTAAAGCGTCAAGATTTTGTCGTGTTCTGCTACTGCGACAAAATGCCACATCCCACCAGCGCTTTGCAGACGCTATAGTGCAAGGCGACTCAGCTTATCAATGCAGGCACGTGACTTTGGTACAGCGACTGCGTAGTCTGTTGGTGTCAGTTTTTTGCAACGGGCGCACTGCGCCCGCTTTTTTTTGAGATCCGCTATGCTGCCGAACCGATCCGCTTTCAGCACCGACTCAGATCCAATTCAGCAAATCAAACAACTACAGCAGTTCCGTTGGGGACTGGTCGGCACCACATATCTGGCAGCATTGGCAGCCTGGTTGTTCAGTTATCCGGTCAGTAGCTGGCCACTCTTGTTGTTACTGCTCACTTTATATGGCTGCACCAATTTGTCGTTACCCTGGTTGCCGGGGGCAACAGCTCAGACGCACCGTATTTTTGCCCTGGCGATCCTGTACGATCTGACCTTATTTACACTGATGCTGGCATTATCAGGCGGCGCCGGTAACGGCCTGATTGCGTTGTTATTATTGCCGGTAGCGGTCAGTGCAGTATTGCTGCCGGGTCGTATTGCACTGTTGACTGCAGCGTTAGCTGTCAGTTGTTATCTGGTACTGGCCCTGTTGCTGCCACTTAGCCAAGTGGATCCGCACACCGGCCAACTCATCTATGACCACCACCTGCAACATGGCAGCCATCAGGTATTTATCGATGGCGCGGCACAGAGTCAGGTGCTGCCGGAGCAATTCAGTTCACATTTATGGCAAATGGCCTGGGCCTTTGCATTATCAGCTTTTTTTATTGCTGCTTTTGTCAGTGCACAGGCGCGGCTGGTGCGGCAAAAAACCGCTGAATTACAGAAATTGCAGCAACAACAATGGCAACAGGAACAAATGCTGGCTGTTGCCACTTATGCTGCCAATGCCGCACATGATCTTGCCACGCCGCTGCAAAATCTGACCTTGCTGACCGACGAGTTAACCGATGGGCCGCCGGATCAGGTGTTGCTGACCGATTTACGCCAGGAAGTGCAACGCTGCCAGCAAATTGTCCAGCAGTTGCGCCACAATGCGCAGCACCTGCGCGCACCACAGAGCCAGGAAGCTTTGCATCTGGTCGCACAGCGGGCATTAAAACTCTGGCTGGTCAGCCGGCCGGAGATTAGCCTGACACTGGAAGAAAGTATTGATGACAGTGCCTTGTTGATCTCAGATGCGCTGGCCTGGTCTGCGGCCATGTTTAATATTCTGGACAATGCAGCCGACGCCAGTGTTGCCCGGCAACAACCCAAACTGCATGTCCGCCTGCGTCAGTTACAACAGCAATTTTGGCTGGATATTGAAGATTTTGGCGCAGGTCTGCCTCCAGACCAACTGGCTAAACTGGGCAAGTTGCCGCAGCAGAGTCCCGCCGGTCTCGGGCTTGGTCAGTTTCTGGCCAACAGCAGTATTGAAAGGCTGGGCGGCGCCGTCATACGCAAGCCTGCGGCAACAGGTGGCCTCAGTACGCAAATCCGTTTTCCGGCCGAAGGTGGACAATGAAGCTGACGATTTTAGATGATGACGAAGTGTTATTGCGCACCTTGCAGCGCCGCCTGACAACGGCTGGCCACCAGGTCCGCATTTATGCCCACGCCCCGGCTATGGCCGAATTGCTGGCCGAGCCTGCCGAAGTTTGGCTTATTGATTTACGTTTTGGCGATGTTTCCGGGCTCAACTATGTGGCACCGCTGCGACAGGCACTGCCGGATAGCCGGATTTTGGTGCTGACCGGCTTTGCCAGCATCGCCACTGCCGTACAGGCGGTTAAACTGGGGGCTGATGATTATCTGACTAAACCTGTTGATTTCGCCGTGTTATTGCAGGCACTGGAAGGCAACAAAGCAGTTGCTGCCGAAAATAATGGCAACACGCAGGACACAGGAGTGCTGCTATCGACCGACCAAATAGAATGGGAACATATTCAGCGGGTGCTGGCGCAACAGGACGGCAATATCAGTCAGACCGCACGGTTACTGGGCATGCACCGGCGGACTTTACAACGCAAGTTGCTGAAACACAGACCCGGCTAAGTTGCCGGGCCTGTGCTGTCTCAATCGGACACTAAGCGCGTGGATTGGCCCAGGCCGCCGCTTGCGCCTGGCTGTGCCGGGCTGCCTTCGCCGCCGCGATTTGCTGACGGGCCAGAATAGCTAAATCGGCGTGAATACCACCGGCCGTCACCTGACGACCAGCACCCGGCCCTTTTAACACCAGCGGATTGGCCTGATACCAGTCACTCTCAATGACAAACACATTGTCGCAGGCCTGAATAGCCGCCAGTGGATGCTCAGGTGAGACCATCAATAACTCCACCTGCGCTTTTGGCCCTTGCGCTGTCACCGTAAGGGTTGCGACATAACGCAGCACTTTGCCGGCCGCCTGGGCTTTGGCATATGTATCAGCCAACGCCTGATCCAATTCCTGACGGCGCGCCCAAAATTCATCCCAGCTCAGCGTATCCAATCCTGCCGGCAATAACGGCGTCAATGCAATGTCGTTGATGTCCAGACTTAATCCCAGTTCCCGCGCCAGCACCAGCAATTTGCGTTGTACATCTTTGCCGGACAGATCATCCCGTGGATCCGGCTCCGTCAGACCTTCCGCCTGTGCTTGTAGCACAAAGTCAGAGAAAGGCGCACTGCCGTCGTATTTGCACAATAACCAGGACAAAGTGCCGGAGAAAATACCGCTGATTTGCTGGATATGATCGCCGGAGCTTTGCAGCTCCTGTAATAAGCGCTGCACCGGCAAACCCGCACCACAAGTGGTATTGGCCTGCCAGCTGACCTGCTGCTCAGCGACGGCGGCGATGATTTGCTGATATTGCGCAAGTGGCAACGTCACGCCTTGTTTATTCGCACTGATGAGGTGACAACCAGTGCGGACAATCTCGGCATAATCTTCGGCAAAACTACGGCTTGGCGTGATATCAACCAACACTTTAGGGTCCGGTAAACCGGTCAGATAATCCAGTAAATCCTGCTTTTGATAAGGCGCGGCAGTGCCTAACGTCTGCTGCCATTGCGCGACATTGATCTGATCGCTGAACACCGCCTGACGCGAGTTAAACAAACCTGCCAAGCGCAATTCAATCTGGCCGGCATAAGCCTGTTGCTGTTTCACCAGCAGGCTGAGAAATTCTGAGCCGACATTGCCGGTCCCGGCCACAACAATATTCAGCCGCACTGTGCTAGGCAGTAACAACTGATGTAATTCAGTCAGCTCATTGGCGGTTAAGGCCGGGCTAAACAACCACAACGCCAGTTCGTCGTCCTGAAAACTATGCGCCGGTTGCTGGCGCTCCAGCCAGTGAGCAGCCTGCAGTGGTAACTGCCGCTGTTGGCGTGCGACCGGTTTTAACCAGGCCACTGCATAAAATTGCTCCGAGCTGACGCGCGGATACACCTGCTGTTGTCCGAG
>CBFGPY010000122.1:0-7069 GCA_965650755.1 uncultured Chromatiaceae bacterium
CCCACCAAGCCACCACCAATTACAATGTTGACTATCACCGGATGGAATTGAGTTATCCCATCAGTAAAGTCACAGTCAAAGGGATTGTAGAGAGGTTAGGTTCTGACGGTAAAGTGGCATTCCAAACGCCATTCGCGAATTTGCATGCCTTTAACGGTTTTGCTGATTTGTTTTTGACGACGCCAGTCAATGGCTTAAGGGAGCAAGCTGTACAGCTGGCTTTCCCATTAATGAAAACAAAAGCAACTTTGTCCTGGCACCGTTTCAACAGTGACTATGCCGATATTCATTACGGCAATGAAGTCGATGCGACGCTGGCCTATGAAGTGAACCCACAATGGCAAGTGTTGGGTAAAGTCGCTTTTTATCAGGCAGATAAATTTCAGGCAGATACTCGTAAATTATGGTTGATGGTGACTTATCAGCCTTAACACACTTTAACTCTCTCGGCCCGACAACTCCACGTCGGTTTTTTGCAGCGCCATTTCAGCTTGATTTGGCGCTCTTTTTATTGCGAATTGCAAACTTTTCTACGACCTGCTCAGCCACTTCCGCTAGTGTTTCCTGCCTATCCATGGCCAGTTTCTGTAATTGGTGATGCGCTTGTTGCTCAGTCAGCTGATGCTGGTCGATTAACAACAGTTTTGCTCTTTGAATAATTTTTAGTTCTTGTACCGCAATCCTCGCATTACATAACTCTGCCTCAATACTTGAGATGTAGTGTGACTGCTCCCGCAACAAGTGCAGCAGTGAAGCTTGTTCCGGATATTTTGAAGCAGTTGGAAAGAGAGGCGGTACTTCATCAGCAACAATTCCGGCCGGTTCAGACCGATGATGTTGTAGTAAACGCTGTTCTTTATCGTAGGTTTGTCTCGAGTTGGTCAGTTGCTGTTCCAGGTTCGCTTTGACGGGCTCTAACATACTGTGTAACACATCAATCCGTTGAGTGGCGCATTGGTACCACAGCTCTGCTAATGCTGGCGACGCCTGTGAGTGAAGACACAGGCCAAGCATCAGCTGTTTCAGTTCAGCATACTGTTGGTCAGTACCTTGCTCAAAGTAGGGCCGATACTGCAGACAACTTCCGGTATCGATTGCCGGCCAAAGTGCCTGTAAAGCATCGTGTTGAGACTGCCCCAGTACTTGCAGTCGCTCTGCCAGCTCTGCACCAGCCGCTTTACCAGAAAATGCAATGACTCCCCAGGCACGTTCCTGTCCCGCATACTCTTTGGCTTGTAATAGATAGATCAGGCTAAGCACCGACCTGCTGACCTGCGCAGAAACCGACAGTCCTGCCGCTTCAATCACCACATCAAGCCAAAGACGGATCAATACTGAGTACTGCTCACAGGGTGTCTGACTGACTTCCTGCTGCAACTGGTAGCGCTGTACAGATTTTCTGATCTCCGCTAAGTCAAAACTACTTTGCAACGCCAATGCAATCGAAGTTTGCAATCGTGCCGCACTGATGTAGCCCGACGACATAATGTTTTGTATCACCCGAGCGGTATTTTCAAGGGCCCGCTCCACTAATTTGGCCTGATCAGTCAGCTGGTTCTGGAATGAGGTCTGTGGTGTATACATCACCAAATTGCTGAGTCCACGCTCGCGTTGCAGGTGGTGAACGACATCGCCGATTTGAGTCACTAACTCAATCAGCGCATGGAGCTGCCGCAACGCAACCAAATCTTGCTGCTTTGCTGCCAACAATAAACGAAGCACTAATGGGTCCATTGGAACTCAGCATCTATTTCAAGGAACTTTGCTATCGCAAATGCTGTTCCAACATAGCAAATGCAAGCCTATACCACTGATTTATATAGCGTATATTGCCAATAGGCATTCAGTACGCGAACACTTCAAAATTCAGACGTGCGCTATGCCTGTGCAACCCCTGCACTGATATGGCGCACCGTTAAGACTATGCAGGACACACTAAAAATCTTTTTCTATAGATATGAAAGACTTAACTATCTAGCAAATATGGCATCTGAAATGCATTAATTAGAAGGCGGAATAACCGCAGCAATTACCACAGAATATTGGACAAAGGCGTCCGCTCCTCATCAGAGGGCGGACGCTTTTTTTTGTACACAGCACAAAAAGGAAAAACTATGGCTTATCTCATTCCCGCTGAGTTTGTCACCAAAATGGTCGACGCTGGCGAATCAAAGATTTTTATGTCAACCCGGGATACTTTGATCCGTGCCTTTATGGCAGGCGCTATTCTAGCGCTGGCAGCAGTGTTTGCCGTGACCGTCTCTGTACAAACCGGGTCACCGTTGGCTGGCGCTATGTTGTTTCCGGTTGGTTTTATCATGTTGTATTTAATGGGTTTTGATTTGTTAACCGGTGTGTTTGTGTTAACACCTTTAGCATGGTTAGATAAACGCCCTGGCGTGACCATCAGCGGTATTTTGCGAAACTGGGGATTAGTATTCTGCGGCAATTTCGCTGGTGCGTTAACGGTTGCGTTCATGATGGCCTTTGTATTCACGATGGGGTTTGATGCCCCGGCCGGTCCTGTCGGTGAAAAGCTGGCTGGCGTTGGTGAAGCCAGAACCGTGGGTTATGCCGCACATGGCGTTAGCGGATGGCTGACTATCTTTTTACGCGGCATGCTGTGTAACTGGATGGTATCGATGGGTGTCGTTGGCGCCATGATATCCACCAATGTCAGTGGCAAAGTGATCGCGATGTGGATGCCGATCATGCTGTTCTTTTATATGGTATTCGAGCATTCGGTCGTCAATATGTTTCTGTTTCCTTTTGCCTTGATGATGGGCGGCGATTTTTCCGTGATGGACTATCTGCTGTGGAACGAGATCCCGACAGCACTGGGCAATCTGGTGGGTGGTTTGGCATTTACCGGTCTCACTTTGTATAGCACTCACTACAAAACGGCACCGAAGCGGGATTTGTTGAACACCAGCAGTTACAGTACGAATAAAAAGGCCGCCTGATAGTGGGTTTGCAATTAAATATCGGCCAGTACAGTACCGCTGGCCGTAAATCGATCAATCAGGACTTTATTGACTGCAGCCTGCCTGCCAGAGCACTTTTGCAGGAAAAAGGTGCCGTATTGGCCATCGCAGATGGGATTGGCAGCAGTCAGGTCAGTCAGATCGCCAGTGAAACTGCAGTGCGCAGTTTTATTCTGGATTATTTTGCGACCAATCCTGCCTGGTCAGTGCAGCATGCAGGTCAACAGGTGTTGCAGGCCTGCCATCGTTGGCTCTATCAGCAAAACAGACATAGCAGCTACGGGCAGGATCCCGATAAAGGCTATTGCTGCGCCTTTTCGGCGGTGATTTTCCGGCAAAAACAGGCACATCTGTTTCATGTCGGAGATTGCCGGATCTATTTGTATCGGCAGTCAAGATTGTCACAGCTCACCCGTGACCAGCGTACCTGGCAAGCGAATCAACTATTGCTGAGCCAGGCCCTTGGCGCCCAACCCACTATTTTGCCTGACTATCAGCAACTCGATATCGCAGTTGACGACCTTTTTCTACTGGCATCCGATGGCTTTTTTGAGTTTATCGAGCAAAGTGAGTTAGCGGATGTGCTGGCTCAGGCGAATCAGGTTGAAGATCTCACGGAGATGGCCCGGCAACTTGCAGACATCGCGCTCGCCAATGGCAGCGATGATAATATTTCAGTGCAACTTGCCTTGGTCAGGCAGCTCCCTGTGGAGACCACCTTGCCAGGTGGCTCGCTAGAAGAGCTGCCACTACCGCCGCTTCTGCATGAAGGTAGTCAGTTTGATGGACTTACTGTTATACGGGTACTCAGCCAAAGTAACCGCAGTCATTTATATCTGGTTGAATTACCTGCCGGTCAACAAGCTGTGTTAAAAGCGCCGTCGCTCGAATTGGCGGCAGACGATGCCTATCTCGAGAGTCTGCTGCGTGAAGAATGGATCGCGAATCGGGTACATAGCCCCTATGTGCTTCGTGCGGCAAGCATTGAACATCATCGGACCGCCCTTTACAGCTTGTTTGAATTCATTCCCGGTGAAACGTTACATCAATGGCGCTTACGACAACCTCAACCAGATCTTAATCAGGTGATTGATATCGTTGAACAAGCAGGCAAAGCTTTGCAGGCGCTACACCGCGCGGAGATCCTGCACCAGGACATACGGCCTGATAACGTGATGTTGGATCAACAAGGTCAGGTTAGAGTGATCGACTTTGGTGCTGCACGACTTGCAGGTTTACAGGCAGATCATGAAGTCGCAGGTTTAATTCCGGGCACCGCGCTTTTTACCGCTCCTGAATATTTCACCGGCCAGGCCGGCAGTACTCAATCTGATCTGTATTCATTAGCAGCGCTTTGCTATTACCTGCTTACTGGACAATCGCCCTATGGGCCGGACATTGCACGTTGTAAAAATCTGCCAGCTCAGCAAAAGCTCAGTTATAGGCCGATCATTGGTCAACATGCTGATTGGCCAGAATGGCTGGATCTGACTTTGCAAAAAGCATTGCAAGTTGATCCATTAAAACGCTATCAGCACCTTTCAGAATTTTTATATGACTTACGTCACCCGAATCCGGGGCTTTGGCGTGAGTTGACGCTACAAGTCGCCTACCCGGTACGAATTTGGCAAACGATCTGTTATCTGCAGACATTGCTCATTCTCTGGCTATTGTTGGTTGTGAACTAATTTAGTGACTGGGACGCATGCTTGTTACACCGCGTCCCATCCGCTCATCTTTGACAACAAGGTCATTCATTGAGCCATTGATTTGTCAGAACTTGGCTAACAGCTGTATCCAGTACTTGCTGGTATCTGTCAAATAGTGTTTGGCATCATACTGCGCCGCTTTTACTAGCAAACCATACTGCGGACTGAATTTGTATTGCAGCGTTGTATTGAGTTCATTGCCGTAATCCATGTTGCCTGTAGCCGCATCTAACCAGTGATATTGCAGTTGCAAGTCCCATTTCGGTTGCACATAACCAGCCTTGAGCTGGAGGTCTTTCACACCATTCGCCGGTGTATTGAGGAACTTATCAGCATATCCCTGAAACTTATGCAAAGTTGCCAGTGGCGTGGTAAAACCCACACCATTGTCTGAGCCCAGTTTTTCATAACCAGCCCCAATCAGATAAGTCTGGTAAGTCAACTGACCTTCGATATTCTGGTAAGACGCCTGATAAGACTTCGGATTATCGGCAGCTTCCTGTTGCGTTGCGATTGCCGCAGCCCATTGCCAACTGAGTGCGCCTGTCTGACCGCTTTGCTGATAGTCCAGGCCCAAAGTCCGATTCGACTGCAGCGGAGCTTCGCGGAAGTCCATGTCATAGGCATAGGCTTTTAATTGCTGTGTGGCAGAGATGGCGTAATTCAGATCCAGCAAATGAATATTGCTACGCCAGTCACCTTGCGGGCTCTTGCTACCAAAGACCCGGTTGACTCTGTTACTGAAGCTGTAATCCATTTTGACTGCTGAACTGAGCTGCTTCTGATAGCGAATCGCATCAAAAGTCTGTTCGTTTTGCCGCCAGCCCACGCTACCAACAAAACGCTCATTACCAAGCGCCAGCTTTTGCCGGCCTATTTTCAGCTGATGGCCTTGATGCTGGTATTGCACGAACACCTGATTTAAATCACTGCCTGCCGGGTCTGCAATCAACGGATATTGTGTTTTACCGTTGAAACTATTGTTGTAGCTGGTATCCCCCAGCTCGGCGACATAATCAAACTCAACACCAGCGCTGAATTGCTCAGTGATCCCCTGCAGTACAGTCAGTCGCGATAGCAAGGTACTGGCCAAGGCGTTTTCAGCCAGTCCATCCTGATCAACGCTTTCCAATCGAAAACGAAATAGCCAATTGACACTTTGTTGCCCGGCTTTTAACGTCGCTGCTGTTGCCGGCGCGACAGTAAACGCGGGTTGTGTTGTTTGCGCAGCTAATGACAGCGGCAGTAAAGCCAGCGCCGCCACGTGAAGGTTCATACATAAGGTGAACTTGTTTTTTCGCCCGGTTGTTACAGGTGTTAAAGCCATCATAAACGCTCCTTTTTACAGTTTTTTGGCGACACAATGCCTCGGAAGTCAATCCGACAATTTTGTGCGGTTTAAATGGCCTTTGGCCTGAGATTTAAAAGACCTGCAGCAGGTTTTCAGGGACCTTTAGCAAGGCTCGGGAGACTGCCATTGGCGTACTGACAACCAGTCCAATAACAATCAGTGTTGGACCCGACAGCGGATTGGGCCCTCGCTGGTGGCAGGCATAACGGGCACAGATATCAGCTAGATTTCCGGTCAGTTGTTGTTGAGCATCGGTACTTACTTGATCAAGCAAGGCAACCGGCATTTCACCGGGCCAGCCGACATTCATCAGGCCAAGGCACAACTCATTAAGACGGTTTAATCCCATGTACACCACTAAAGTGGGATTATTGCCATATTGATAGCGATAGTTTTGCCAGTCTGGCTGGCGACTGGGATCGGCAAACTGTGCCGTCAAAAACTGTACTGCGGTTGCCTGACCACGGGCGGTTAACGCAATCCCGCTATAGGCACTGGCAGCACAAGCACTGGTGATCCCAGGGACTATGGCAAATCGTAATCCGGCCTGTTCCAGCGCTTCGGCCTCTTCACTGACCCGGCCAAAAATAGTCGGATCACCGCCTTTGAGACGGACGATCACTTTGTCCGCTGTGACGCTGAGCCTGCCATATTCTACTAATAGCTGGTTGATCTGCGCTTGCGGCATCGCGTGCTGACCGGCGCGTTTGCCGACGTAGATCTGTTGGCAACTGCGTCGGCACAAGGCCAACACTTGCGGGGATACCAGATTGTCATACAAAACAACATCTGCAGCGCGTAATAACCGTTCACCTTTTCGCGTTAACAGCTCCGGATCGCCAGGTCCTGCACCCAGCAAATAGACTCCGGGAATCGTTTCGCCGCACGCCGGCAGCGGGACTGTGCGTCGGGTCGCACCAGCAATATAATCACCGAGGTTGCTGCCAAAACTATTGCCAAACTGGCGCAAATTGAGGCCAGCTTGCTGGAAAAAACTTAGTACACTCATATCACACTCCCGCAGC
>CBFGPY010000123.1:0-7063 GCA_965650755.1 uncultured Chromatiaceae bacterium
AACTGGAGCCGTGGCGCGCCAAAGCGCTGGATCTGACGTACGAAGTGTACCTCAATGACACCAGCTACATCGCCGGTGGTGCGTTTTACAAAAAGCTCGACAGTTATATCTATACGCAAAACTTTGATTTTGATTTCAGCAATGCGCCGAATAACTCGACGGTGATCCCAATCAGCCCTATCGGCAATATGAGCCGGCCGGCGAACGGGGAAGGTGGCAGCCTGCGCGGTTATGAGCTCAGCATGTCATTGGATTTAGGTAGTTTTTACCTGCCGCTCTCTGGTTTTGGTTTTATTGGTAGCCAGTCATGGACCGATTCGAGCATCAAACCGGACGGGCCTAACACCTCGACCAAACTGCCGGGTTTATCCGATCGCGTGCGTGACCTGACGCTGTATTACGAACGCGACGGGTTCTCGGCACGGGTCAGTCAGCGTTATCGCTCTGAGTTCCGCGGGGAAGTTGTGCAGTTATTTGCCACCCGCGGTTACACCGAAGTGCTGGCCGACCGCCAGGTCGATGCGCAGCTTAGTTACAGCATCGACGACGGCACTTTTGCCGGTCTCACACTGTTGCTGCAGGCCAACAACCTGACCAACTCACCTTACACCACCCGGATGAATACGTTGCAGGAAGGTGGCGGTTATTTCCCGGAAGTGTATGAGGAATACGGCCGGCAGTACCTGTTTGGCTTCAGCTACAAGCTGTAACGCCTGGCGGCGGCGTGCTGTTCTCCCAGAGCCACGCCGCCGCATTTTGTTGTAATTTACAGGAGGCCTGCTGTGCAACAGGGACCTATCCGCAAAATTGTGATTGTCGGCGGCGGCTCATCCGGCTGGATGAGTGCGGCGCTGTTATCGAAGTTATTACGTAACCGCGAAGGTGCGCTTGCAGAGATTTGTCTGGTCGAATCGGAGCAGATCGGCACCGTCGGCGTCGGTGAAGCGACTATCCCGGCGATCAAAGTGTTTAATCAGCTGTGTGGTATCGACGAGCGTGAGTTTATTCAGGCGACCGGCGCTACTTTTAAGCTCGGCATCGATTTTGTTAACTGGGGGCAGCTGGGCGAGCGTTATTTCCATGCTTTTGGTGCAATAGGCCGCAGCTGGGAATGGCTTAGCTTCCATCAGTACTGGCTGGCGCTGCGTGAGGCCGGGCTGGCTTTACCCTTTGACGACTATTGCATCGGCGCTGTGATGGCGCGCGAACAGCGTTTTATGCAGGCAGATTTAAGCCGGCCGCAGTCACCAGTCAGTCAAATCGCTTATGCCTATCATTTTGATGCCGGCTTGTATGCGCAGTTTTTGCGCCGCCACTGCGAAATTCGCGGTGTGACCCGCATCGCCGGCACTATCAGCGCGGTGACGCGCCATGCCCATAACGGTCATATTCATCAACTGGTGCTGGACGATGGTCCGGTCATTGACGGCGACTTGTTTCTCGACTGTTCCGGCAGCCGCGCATTGTTATTGGGCCAGACGCTGGGCGTCGGCTACGACGACTGGTCGCACTGGCTGCCGAATAACAGCGCATTGGCGGTGCCTTCAGCGGCGTTGGCGGAGTTGCCGCCATTTACCCGCTCGACCGCGCATCACAGCGGCTGGCAATGGCGCATTCCGCTACAGCACCGCACCGGCAACGGCATGGTGTTCGCCAGCGGTTTTCAGAGTGATGCGGCGGCCCAGCAATTGTTGCTGCAATCACTCGACACGCCGGCACTGGCCGACCCAAAGCTGATCCGCTTTACCACGGGTCAGCGCAAGCAGATGTGGTGGGGCAATTGCGTGGCGATTGGCCTTGCCAGTGGGTTTTTGGAGCCGCTGGAGTCGACCAGTCTGCATCTGGTGCAAACCGCCGTTACCCGGCTGGTCAATCTGTTTCCGGACCTGTCGTTTCAGCAGGCCAACATCGATCATTACAACAGCCTGGCGGCCACCGAAATGGTGCAGATCCGCGATTTTATTATCGCGCACTACAAAGTGACGCGGCGCAACGACAGCGAATACTGGCGTTATTGCCAGCGTATGGCGCTGCCGGACAGCCTGGCGCAGAAGCTGGAAATTTTTGCCGCGCATGGCCGGGTACACCGCGTGGCGGATGAACTATTCCGCGAAGACAGTTGGGTGCAGGTGTTGCTGGGGCAAGGGCTACAGCCGTCCCGGCCCGATCCGTTATGTCAGCAAAAAAGCCTGGCCGAAATGCAGGATTTTGCAGAGTCCACGGCGCAGGTGATTGCTGCCTGCACCGCACAGATGCCCACCCACACCGATTTTATCCGCAAAGTTGCGCCTTTTAGCGCCGAAGCAGCGCTGCGCTGACGCGGACACAGGAGTTTGATTTGAGAATGAAGTTTTCACGCCTTGCAATGCTGACCGCTGCGCTTGGACTGGCGGCGCCTGCCGCTGTCGCGCAAACGCCGCAGCTATCTGGCCATTTACAGGGCTGGCTCAGCCGGGCCGACCAGCAGCTGCTGCTCGCCACAGATCCGCAGCAGTTTTTACGCCCGGCAGTGCCTGCTGCGGCATTGGTCAGTATCAACAGTGCGCAGCGCTTTCAGGCGATGCAAGGTTTTGGTTATACCCTGACCGGCGGCAGTGCCCAGCATCTGATGGCATTGCCCACCGCACAGCGTGCGGCATTATTACAGGAATTATTTGGCCCAGAAGGCATAGGTGTGTCTTATCTGCGTCTAAGCCTTGGTGCCTCAGATTTGGACCCGTTGCCATTTAGTTACAACGATTTAGCGCCAGGAGACACCGATCCGACGCTTAAAAAGTTCTCGCTGGCACCGGATGAGCGGCAGCTGATCCCGCTGTTGAAACAAATCCTGGCGATAAGGCCAGATCTGCAGTTACTCGCCAGCCCCTGGTCGCCACCGGCCTGGATGAAAAGCAATCAAAGCACAGTGGGCGGGGAATTGCTGGAGCAGTATTACCCGGCCTATGCGCAGTATTTTGTCCGTTATCTGCAGGGTATGGCGGCGCATGGTATCCGCATCGGCGCTGTGACAGTGCAAAACGAACCGCTGCATCCGGGCAATAACCCAAGCCTGCTGATGCACGCCTGGGACCAGGCTACTTTTGTCGGCAAACACTTAGGGCCAGCGTTGGAGCAGGCCGGCCTTAGCACCGACATTCTGATTTATGACCACAATCCCGACCATGTTGAATATCCGCTGGCGGTGTTGAGCGACCCGGTCGCCCGGCGTTACATCAAAGGCTCGGCTTTTCATTTGTACAACGGCAGTATCACTGAGCTTTCAAGGCTGAAAGCGGCTTATCCGGATAAAGATATTTATTTTACCGAACAGTGGGTCGGCGCCAATTCAGATTTCGGCGGCACCCTGATGTGGCACACCGAACACTTGCTGATTGGTGCTGTCGAGCAGCATGCCCGTACTGTGCTGGAATGGAATCTGGCAGCCGATGCGGACTACAAACCTTTTACACCGGGCGGTTGCAGCGAATGTCTGGGGGCTCTGACTATCACTGCTGGCAAAAAAGGTGCTGAGGCAAACATTCAGCGCAATGTGGCCTATTACGTGATTGCCCACGCCGGCAAAATCGCGCCTCCGGGCTCAGTGCGTATCGGCTCGAAAGATCCGCTGCCACAGCTGTTACAGCTGGCGTATCAGCGGCCGGATGGCCGGGTGGCAGTGCTGCTGCAAAACCAGGCCAACAGCGTGCAGACAGTCCGGCTGGAGCTGGATCAGCGTGCTTATGACTGGTCATTACAATTACCGCCGCACAGCGTGCTGAGCCTGATCCTTCCCGCTGCTGCAGGAGCAAAATAATGCTGAAATTTCGTTTAAATCCATTTGCTTACAGCGGGTTTTCGCTTATTGGCTGCAGTTTGCTGCTGAGCGCCTGTGCACCGCAAACTGTGGCGCCTGTCAGTCAATCGTCACAAGCGCAAGAACAGGTGGTGCATCCGGCCTGGCCGGAGATGAGTCCGGCGCGCAAGGCGGACCCGCAGCTGGAAGCGCGGATAGATTCGATATTACAAAGCCTGACACCGGCGCAGAAAGTGGCGCAAATCATCCAGCCGGACATTCGCTGGATGAGCGTGGACGACATGCGCCAATATGGTTTTGGCTCTTATCTGAACGGCGGCGGCGCCTTTCCCGGTGACAATAAAGCCGCCACGGCCGCACAGTGGTTAGCACTTGCTGAGCAGATGTATCAGGCCGGGCTCGATGCCAGCCTTGATGGTGCCGCTATTCCGCCGTTGTGGGGCACAGATGCAGTGCATGGCCACAACAATGTACGCGGCGCGACCGTGTTTCCGCACAATATTGGCCTGGGTGCCAGCGGCAATGCTGAGTTGGTTGAAGCCATTGGCCGCGCCACTGCCGCTGAAGTAGCCGCTACCGGCATCCAATGGATTTTTGCGCCGACTGTGGCGGTGGCCCGCGACGACCGCTGGGGCCGCAGTTATGAAAGTTACAGTGAAGATCCGGCGCGGGTGCGCAATTTAGGCGCGGCGTTGGTGCGGGGTATTCAGGGCGATGTGCAAGCTGCTGACTGGCTGCAGGGGCCGTCACGACTTGCGACTGCCAAACATTATCTCGGTGATGGCGGTACCGAAGGCGGCCGCGATCAGGGCAATACCACATTGGATGAGGCTGAACTGGTGCGGTTGCATGCACAGGGTTACCTGAGCACGTTAGACGCCGGTGTGCAGACCGTGATGGCGTCCTTTAACAGCATTCACGGCAGCAAAATGCATGGCAACCGCTATTTGCTCACTGAGGTGTTGAAACAACAACTGGGTTTTGACGGTATTGTGGTTGGCGACTGGAACGGCCATGGTCAGTTGCCGGGTTGCAGTAATCAGCGCTGCGCTGCGGCTATTAATGCCGGGGTTGACATCATCATGGTGCCGGAAGACTGGAAAGCGATGTACCAAAATACGCTGGCGCAAGTGGCGGCCGGCGAGGTAAGTCAGGCACGGCTTGACGATGCCGTGCGGCGTATTTTGCGAGTGAAACTACGCAGTGGTTTATTTGAACACAGTCCGGCGAAAATCGCCGGAGCCGGCGACCAGCAGCTGATTGGTCATCCGGCGCATCAGGCCTTAGCACGCGATGCGGTGCGCCAATCACTGGTGCTGCTGAAAAATAATGGCGGTTTGTTACCACTGGCGCCGAAATTGCGGGTATTAGTGGCCGGCGATGGCGCCGATTCAATCCCCAAACAAAGTGGCGGCTGGACAGTGTCCTGGCAGGGCACCGGCACCAGTAATGCAGATTTCCCGCAAGGCCGCACTATCTACAGTGGTATTGCTGCGCAGGTGCAGGCTGCCGGTGGCCAGACCGAGCTGAGCCTTGACGGCCATTATCAGCAGAAACCCGATGTGGCTATTGTCGTGATCGGCGAAAACCCCTATGCCGAATTTGATGGTGACGTGGCGAGCCTTGATTATCAGGCCGGCCAGAATCAGGACGAAGCGCTGCTCAAACGCTTAAAAGCGGCGGGTATCAAAGTGGTGACGGTGTTTTTATCCGGCAGGCCTTTGTGGGTGAACCCGGAACTGAATGCCTCAGATGCTTTTGTCGCGGCCTGGTTGCCGGGGACCGCTGGTGATGCGGTGGCGGAGCTGTTATTCCGCAAGCCAGACGGCAGCGTACCCTATGATTTCCATGGCACTTTGCCTTTTAGCTGGCCCAAAACCCCGGACAGTCAGCCGTTAAACGCCGGCGATGCGGCCAGCGCGGAGAAAGTGCTGTTTGGTCTTGGTTATGGCTTACGGTATCAGCCACAGACTGCGGGCGCAGTGCCGCAAGATTTGCCGTTATTGGACGAAACCACTGCCGCCGGTGTGAAAGCCACCACACAACTTGCGTTGTTTGAGCGTCGCCCGGCTGCAGGTCTGCGTATACAAATTGCTGGCGCCGATGGTGTCGCCAGCGACGTGACCGCGAATCAGGCTGCGGCCAGCGATGGCAGTCTGTTACTGCGCGCCGTCAACTGGCAAAAACAAGAAGACGCATTGGCGCTCAACTGGCAACAGGGCGGGGCGACTTTGCGGCTACACGGCAGCGAAGCGCTGGATTTAAGCCGTTATGGCCAGCTGGTGTTTGACCTGAAATGGCAACAGGCGCCGGCACAGGCTGTAACGCTGGCGATGTCCTGTGGTAGTGGTTGTGGTGGGCAGTTGGATTTGAGCCCGCTGCTGGCGGCCAAAGCCGCCGGGCAGTGGCAAAAAATCACCCTGGACTTAGCCTGTTTCGCCAAAGCCGGTGCAGCGCTGAATCACCTGTACCAGCCTTTTGTGCTGCAAAGTGCAGGCAGTACTGCACTGAGTCTGGCCAATATCCGCGTCACTCCGGCGACAGCGGCGGCTGATATCAGCTGCGCTGGCGACTAGCTGATATTTTACAACTCACGCGGCCGGCCGGATTATTCTGGTTGGCCGCTTTTTTCCGCCGCCGCTTTTAACGCCTCATAACCGCCGGCGTTATGCACATTGGTATAACCGAGTTTTTTCAGCTCAGCTTCGGCGAGGCCAGAGCGACGGCCGGAGCGGCAATACAGCTGGATCTCGGCGTTCTTATCCTGCGTTACAGCGCTAATTTTTGCGGCGATGTCGGTGTGGACAATATTCACAGCCCCCGCAAGATGACCAGCCTGAAATTCTTCAGCGCTGCGCACATCTATCCAGATTTGGTCTGCCGCCAGCGCGAGCGGAGCGGCAACAACAGAGAAGCCAAGCAGCGCGGTCGCGCATAATTTTTTCAACAGGTTCATCAGCAGTCTCCGGTTATATTAGAATTTCGTGCCATAAGTCTGATTGTACAAGGCTGTTATCTCGGCGTGAAGCGCCGGCGAGAACCATTGTAAATGCGCATCCAGATAAGCCCGTTGCTGGCTGACGGAGCTGATGGCCTGGTCGAGGCTGGTCAGCAGCAACCGGCCTTGCGGCGTGTCCGAGCAGATGATATGGCCGGGTAAAAGGGCCGGTGATTCCTGCAGGGCAAAACTCTGTACGGCCGGTGGCTTTGGTAACTGCGCCAGATAATGTTCCACCACGTTGGGGTATTCAATCAGCAGGTCAATGCGGC
>CBFGPY010000124.1:0-7049 GCA_965650755.1 uncultured Chromatiaceae bacterium
TCAAAGGCAAAGGCGTCGGCATGGATGCGATAGGGGTTTCGTGTCATTACCTCAGCCACCGTTGTTGAAGCAGATTTGCCCTCAGCCAGTACTTTGCTGCGCAAATCGCGGTCGGTCAGGATGCCGCACAGTTCGCGTTCATCCATCACTAATAATGAGGAGATACGCTGCTGTGTCATCAATCGAGCAGCCTGTTGAATAGTGGCATTGCTTTGAATACTGATGACTTTTGCCGCGCATAAATCGCCGACCCGGCGGTGGTCTGTGGCACTTTGTTGATGCAAGTGCAGTGCCCGGCTGAGCAGACGCTGAAAATACAAAGCAAAGTTCTTAAACTGATGCTGATATTGCTCAAACACCGCTTGTGGGATCAAATACAACAGCCCGTCTTCCTGGCAGTGCAGCTGTTCACTCAGGTCCTGCTGGGTGAGTAGTTGGCGATAACCCCAGCAATCGCCACTTTGCAGTGGATAGAGCTGTTGTTGTTGGTGCATCAGAAATAAACCGGTCCGCACCAATACCAGCTGATGCGCAAAACCAATTTGCTCTGACTGGACTGCATAATAAACAGTGATCTGTTGGCTTAAGGCGGCCAGATCTGCTGCGGGTAAATCGGCAAAAGGGGGAACCTGCGTTAAAAATTGCACAACATCCTGAATTTGCATCACAAGCTCCTGCATAAAAAAGGTCAGCGCCGGGACGCTGACCTGTGTTTCGGTATGTTACCGCCGCCGTCAGCTTAGTGTGACGATGCCGCACCAGCCCCTTTCGGGAACCGGATAGATTCGACGATATCCTGTACCTCGGCCGGTACTTCTTTCGTCACTTTACTCACGGCAAAGGCCACAATAAAGTTCACCAGCATACCCACGGTACCAATGCCCTCCGGTGAGATCCCGAGGAACCAGTTGGCTGGTACGTTGGCAGCCATCGGTGTGATGAAAATGCCTTTGAAGTAAACAATGTAGCCGATGGTGAACACCATCCCCGCTAACATGCCTGCCACTGCGCCTTCTTTGTTCATTTTCTTATAGAAAATGCCGAGAATAATCGCCGGGAAGAAGCTCGCTGCCGCTAAACCGAAGGCAAACGCTACTACTTCAGCGACAAAACCTGGTGGGTTAATACCGAGGTAACCCGCTACCATGATGGCCACTGCTGCGGCACCACGGGCATAACGCAGTTCCATTTTGTCGGAGATGTTCGGCATCAGATTGCGCTTCAGTAAGTCATGCGAAATCGATGTCGAGATCACCAGCAACAAGCCTGCTGCAGTGGACAATGCTGCCGCAATCGCACCTGCCGCCACCAGTGCAATGACCCAGTTTGGTAATTTCGCAATTTCCGGGTTGGCCAATACCATTATGTCGCGGTCAATGGTCATTTCATTGCGCTCATCGCCTGAATAAAACATCCGGCCGTCGCCGTTTTTGTCTTCATGCTTAATCAGACCGGTTTTTGCCCAGTTGGACATCCACTGTGGCGTTTCGCTGACCAGCGTGCCCTGATGGTCCGGACCGTTAATGGTATCAATCAGATTGTAGCGGGCAAAGGCGCCGATCGATGGGGCTGTGGTGTACAGGATCATGATGAAAATCAGTGCCCAGCCGGCAGAAATACGCGCATCTTTGACCCGTGGCACAGTGAAGAAACGGACAATCACGTGCGGTAAACCGGCAGTACCCACCATCAGCGCTGCTGTGATGGCAAACACGTCCATCATCGATTTGGTGCCATCGGTATACAGCGCAAAACCGAGTTCTTTGGATAAGCCATCGAGTTTGTCCAGCAGGTAAACATCAGTACCTTCAATAGTGCTGCCAAAACCCAGTTGTGGAATTGGATTGCCGGTGATCATCAAGGAGATAAATACCGCAGGCACCAGATATGCAAAAATCAGCACACAGTATTGGGCAACCTGGGTATAAGTAATGCCTTTCATGCCGCCTAATACCGCATAGAAAAACACCACGGCCATACCAACGACAACGCCGGTTTCAATGTCGACTTCGAGGAATCGGCTGAATACAACGCCAACTCCGCGCATTTGACCTGCAACATAGACAAAAGACACCAGAATGGCGCATACCACAGCGACGGTGCGGGCGGTTTGGGAGTAGTAACGGTCACCGATAAAATCCGGCACTGTGAACTTGCCAAATTTACGCAGGTAGGGCGCGAGGCACAGTGCCAGCAGCACATAACCACCGGTCCAGCCCATCAGGTAGACGGAGCCATCATAGCCCATAAAGGAAATCAAACCTGCCATCGAAATAAAAGATGCCGCGGACATCCAGTCAGCGGCAGTTGCCATGCCGTTAGCAAGCGGTGAAACACCGCCGCCGGCGACATAAAATTCCTGAGTAGAGCCGGCACGGGCCCAGACTGCGATACCGATGTACAGCAGAAAGGTCGCACCGACGATAATATAAGTGAGAGTCTGTAAATCCATGGCGCGCCCCTTATTCTTCGTGGACGTTATATTTCTGGTCTAACTGATTCATCTTCACTACGTAGACGAAAATCAGCAGCACAAAAACGTAGATTGAACCTTGTTGCGCAAACCAGAAACCGAGCTTAAAGCCGAAAAACTGGACTGCGTTCAATACGTCGACAAATAAAATGCCGGCACCGAATGACACTGCGAACCAAATGGCCAGCAGTTTTAGCATCAGACTGACATTTTCCCGCCAATAGGCACTGGCTTGTTCAGAGCTTTGAAACGCCATAACGTCTCTCCTCGTTGTGTTTTGTTTATTGTTATAACCTGTTGTGAGCTGGCAACTGCCGCTGATTACACAATAGCCGGTGCTGGCAAAACGCCTAGCCCGACTTTAGTCGAAGCTGTTGACGCGGCTGGCTTTTTGCCCAAAGCTGCCATTGACAGCGCCGGGAATTTCACCAAGACTGCAGCGACAAACTCTGGCTGCACAATTACAAAGTTGCACGCTAACGTATTGAATTTTAATGAGGTGCTATTAGTGGCTGCTGGCTGGATCATTGTCATGGCAATAGCCTATATCGGCGGACTCTTTGCAATTGCCAACTGGGCGGACCGGCCGCGCCACGACCCGTTACTACAAAAGTATGGGGGGGCTATTTATAGCCTGGCACTGGCGGTGTATTGCACGTCCTGGACTTATTATGGCGCCGTTGGCTCTGCCGTGAGTTCAGGCTGGGATTATCTGCCGATTTACCTCGGGCCTGTGCTGTTATACCTGTTTGGCCATCGCTTACTGCGCAAATTATTGTTTGTCGCGAAAAAGCATAACGTTACTTCACTGACGGATTTTATCAGCGCCCGCTATGGTAAACGCCAGGCGATTGCCGCACTGACGGCACTGCTCTGTCTGGTGGTCGTAGTGCCCTATATCGCGCTGCAATTAAAAGCCGTGACCAATTCATATCAGGTGCTGGCCGGATTGCCAGCCGAAGGCAGTAGGGCCGTCTGGCAGGATTCGGCGCTGTGGAGCGCGGTGACCATGGCGATCTTTGCCATCCTGTTTGGCACCCGCAAGTTGCACCTGACCGAGCAGAATCGTGGGGTGATGGCAGCCATTGCTTTTGAATCTGTGGTGAAACTTGCGGCCTTATTGTTGCTGGCGGGGGCCGTGGTGTATTGGCTGCTGCCAGAGCCTGCAACTTTATTGCAGCAGTTTCAGCAGCACAGCACTGCTCAGGCTGCCGGGCAGTTTAGTCTGACTGGTTTTCTGACTAAAACCTTATTGGCGGTCACTGCGGTGTTTTTATTACCGCGACAGTTTCATGTCACCTTTGTCGAGAACACAGATCCTGGCCATTTACATCAGGCGCGGCGCTGGTTTGTCTGGTATTTGCTGCTGGTAACATTAGTGGTGATCCCGATAGCAATCGCCGGTATTGGTTTATTCCCGCAGCAACTGGCGCATGCCGACAGTTTTGTGCTGCTGATCCCGGCGAGTCAAGGCTGGGATCTGCTGAGCGCACTGGTCTTTATTGGCGGCTTCTCGGCGGCAACTTCGATGATAGTCATCGCCACACTGGCGCTTGGCACCATGATCAGTAACGACGTGGTGATGCCGGCGTTATTACGCCGCCAGCAACTGCACCGGCAGCAACGCGATTACAGTACTTTAATTCTGCGGGTCAGGCGTTTAATGATCCTGCTGGTGATGGCGCTGTCCTGGGGCTATTACCGCTGGTTCGCCCGCAATTATGAGCTGGCAGAAACCGGTTTGCTGGCCTTTGCGCTGATTATTCAGCTGGCACCGGCAGTGGTCGGTGGCTTGTACTGGAAACGCGGCCATGCCTGGGGTGTATATGCCGGGGTCTCTGTTGGTTTTGTGCTGTGGTTTTATTGTCTGATGTTGCCCCAGCTGGTTAGCGCCGGTGTGATGGCGGCGACAGTACTGGAGCAAGGTGCTTTTGGCCTCAGCTGGCTAAAACCAACAGCTTTGTTTGGCCTGGCGCTCGACCCGCTCAGTCATGGTGTGTTGTGGTCTTTGGGGCTCAACACGGTGGCTTATGTTTTTATGTCGTTGCTGCATAAGGCCGATCTGAATGACCGGTTGCAGGCGGTGGCTTTTGTTAAACCCAATTTGCCGCTACCCGATGATGGTAAAACGCTGAAACGCAATTTAGTGGCCTCGGCGGATATCCTGACCTTGCTGGAGCGCTTTGTTGGCCCGCACCGTGTGCGCGAATCGTTGGACGAGTTCGAATCACGCCATGGTTACCGGCCATCCTCTGATGATGTGTTGCAGGTACAGCTGCTACGCCATGTGGAACGCGAGCTGGCCGGTGTTATCGGTTCGTCGAGCGCCGCCGCCATGGTCAAAGCGGTGCTGGAAGGGCGTTCTTTTGCCTTTGAAGATGTCGTGACCATGTTTGACGACACGCGCGAGGCGATTCAGTTTTCCCGGAAGATATTGTTCTCCACTCTGGAAAACTTAAGCCAGGGCGTCAGTGTGGTGGACCGTGACCTGCAGCTGGTGGCGTGGAATAAAAAATATCTGGAAATGTTTGATTATCCGGTTGGCATGATCCGGGTTGGCCGGGCTGTTGCGGATATCGTGCGTTTTAATGCTGAAAGAGGCCTGTGTGGTCCGGGTGGTGCCGATGAGCATGTGGCGAAACGCATCAGTCACTTGCAAAATGGTACCGCTCATGTGTTTCAACGTGTCCGGCCTGATGGCTCTGTGATAGAGATCCGCGGTAATCCAATTCCGGGTGGTGGTTTTGTCACTAGTTTTACTGATATTACCGAACATGTAAAAGCAGTACAGGCAATAGCGGCAGCGAAGGAGCATCTGGAACAGCGGGTGTCGGAACGGACCGCACAAATCAGCCAGATGAACAGTGAACTTCTGGCTGAGGTAGAACTTCGCCGTACTACAGAACAACAATTACTGCAGGCTAAAGCTGAAGCTGAGGCCGCTAATGCATCAAAAACCCGTTTTCTGGCACTGGCGAGCCACGACATTTTGCAGCCGCTCAATGCGGCACGTTTATTTGCCGCAGCACTGGATGATCAGCAACTGAACAGCAAAGGCCGGCAGATGTTAGGTCAGCTCGACAACTCGCTCAAAGCCACCGAAGAGCTGATGGCGACTTTACTGGATATCGCCAGGCTCGATGAAGGTAAGCTTGAATTTCCAACCAGTGCTGTTGATTTAAAGGCGATGTTGTTGCAGCTGGCGGATGAAAGCCAGTTGCTGGTGGCGCAAAAACAGCTGCAGCTGCATGTCAGACCCGGGCATTTTCAGGTGACCAGTCATCCAACTTATTTACGCCGCATTGTCCAGAATATCCTGAGTAACGCCATCAAATATACCCAGTCCGGCAAAGTGCTGATGGGCTGTCGGCGGCGTGGCGAGTTGGTTTGGATTGAAGTATGGGATACAGGTCCAGGCCTGGCAGAGCAGGACTTGCAACAAATTTTCACTGACTTCTACCGGGTTCAGGCTACAGCGCGGGGCCAACAAGGTGTCGGGCTTGGTCTTGGCGTGGTACAGCGGATGGCCCGTAGTCTCGGGCACCCGTTAGAGGTGCATTCTGTTCCGGGCAAAGGCAGTTGTTTCCGTGTTGCGGTGCCGCTCTGTATTGCTAAACCGCTGCAGCCGGCGGCAGGTTCTGATCATCAGATCCCTCAGCTGCAAACCGGTGCCGGCACATTCAGCATTCTGTGTATTGACGACGACAACTCCAATCTCGCGGCATTGCAACAACTGTTAACGCAATGGCAGCTTGGTACTGTGGCTTGTCTGGATGATGCTGAAAAAGCGCTGCAATTGAGTCAGCCGGTGGATATTGTCATTGCTGATTATCAGTTAGGGCAACCACCGGATGGCTTACAACTGTTTATTGATTTAAAACAGCGTTGGCCTGACCTTCGCGGCATACTGGTGTCGGCCGCACCTGAACCAAGCTTGCCGGCACGGGCCAAAGCTGCGGGTATGTTATTTTTGCCCAAACCTATTAAAGCCGCGGCCTTGCGTGCCGCGTTGAATTCACTGAAACTGCAGGGCCGCGGAAGTTAAATTCACTTCCATCTGTACTGATAAGGAGAACTGCATGCGGGCAGAACTGGAACGCCGATTTTTTTTGTGGATGTTGATTACGGTAAGTCTGTTATTTGGTTGGGTACTTGAGCCGTTTTGGGGCGCGGTATTCTGGGCTTGTGCACTCAGTGTTATTTTTTATCCGTTACAACAGTGGCTGCTGGACCATCTGTCACCACGCCGTGGCAGCATGGCGCTGCTCACACTACTGTGTTCAGTGCTGGTGGTTGTGTTGCCGTTGCTGGCGATCGGCGCGTCTTTTGTGCAGGAAGGCATTAATTTTTACGCGCGCCTGCAAAGTGGAGAAGTGGACCCCGCCAAAATGATTGACGCGGTGAAATCGGCTTTCCCGGCGGCAGTATCAACCTTGCAAAGCTTTGGCATCGATACTGATAATCTGCGATTAAAACTCACCGAATTTGCTATGGGCACCAGTAAAGTACTGGCTGGCGAAATGCTGGCGATAGGCCAGAATGCTGCTGGTTTGTTTCTCAATATTGCCCTGATGCT
>CBFGPY010000125.1:0-7019 GCA_965650755.1 uncultured Chromatiaceae bacterium
CTGCTCCTGTGCCTCATCATCATACACACCTGCCAGCTGCAGCTGAATATCTTCGATGCCGGCGCAGTCTGCGCTGCCTGTGTCGCTGTGGCGGCCAAGGCTGATTTCCAGATGGCGGCTGCCGTCGTTAAATAACAAAGTTTGTGGTTGTTCTTTACTGCCACATAGCGCAACAAACTGCGCCGGATTTTTCAGGCCTGTGCTTTGGCCGTCGGCAAAAAATGCCAGCAGATGCTGATAATAGACCACATAACTTTTCACCTGTTGATGCGAGCCATGTTCCAGCGGAAACAGCTTATCCAGCATGGCTTTGGAGTAATCCAGCACCTGACGGTGATGCGCGTCGTTCAGCGCTGTCAGTTGTTGCAGCTGTTGCTGGATCATAGGGTCGGTTTCAATGTGCAGTGCGGTCATGGTCATGGTTCTATCCTCGCTCACTCTTTGTCTGTTGGGCCCGGTAGGGTGGCGGGCATGGCGGCTGTTGTGATTGCCTGAAAAACAGTCTATGTTGTTTTTGAGCGAAATTTCACAATTAAAACTTCACAGTGTGAATTTTACAAAATGACCAATGCAAAAAGCCTGTTACGCCAGTCACATTTTCTCGGGACTAAAATCAGAAACCTGAGAAAACGCAATAACTTAACTATGGATGACCTGTCCACGCGCTGTATCCGCATCAATGCGGAGTACGCGCCTTCAGTGTCCTATTTGTCGATGATTGAAACCGGCAAGCGGGTACCGTCGCCGGAAATGCTGGCGGTGATCGCTGAAGTTTTTCAAAAATCACCGGACTGGTTTTTAGACGGCATCGACGCCGGCCATGATCTGACGCCGGCCAAAGGCAGCCGCGGTGGCATTTCCGGCATGGCGCTGGAACCGGGCTTTTTGTTCGCGCCGGACATTCTGCAAATTGCCATTCCGGAACTGTTGTCACAAACCGGTACCGGTGGCCGTCAGTTTGCCCAGCTGCTGATCCGCGCCCATCAGGAACATCATCAGAACCATTTCCCGGAACTGGAGCGGGCGGCCGAAGAAATTGGCCAGAAACGCATGCCGCTGAGTGCCGAAGAACTGCTGCAGATCGCGAAAAAAGTCGGTCTGCAGGTGCGTTGGTTTACTGAAGTGCCGACAGAACTGCTGGACGAACTTGGTGTGCGCAGCAAAAACGTGCAGACGTCTTATTTCCTGCCGCCCGGCACTTTGCATTTAAACCGCATTCTGGAGCAGCACCCGACGCGGCTGAAATACGAGCTGGCGGTGCATATCGGCCACGCGGTGCTGCACAACAAAGACGGCGTGAAAAGCAGCATGCGGGTTGGTGGTGCGCAGGAATCCTCCGACGGCAATGCCAATCTGGCGCCGCAGGATATTCTGCATGCCTGGCGCGATTTTGAATCGAGTTTTTTTGCCGGCGCGCTGCTTTGCCCCAAATTGCCGTTTCGCCAGCTGCTGGACCGCCACGGTTATGAGATCAGTACCCATCAGGCCGCCGGAGTGTCAGCGTCGGTGGCGATGCGGCGGATGACGGCGGTGTCGCCTTATCAGCACTGGCATTATTTTGATGCTTACACGCCCGGCAAACTCAAAGCCGTGTATCGCGGCAATGGTATTCCGCTACCCTGGGGCAATATGCGCCAGGTCGAAGACCCTTGCCAGCACTGGGCGGTGTTTCGCATGTTTGAAGCGGCGACGCAGCAGCATTCGGCGCAGCTTTCCCTGCTGGACGTGCAGGGCCAGCCACGGATTTATTGCTGTGAATCGACCAAAGTGATGGATTTGGCCGGCAACCCGCATGTGCTTTGCGCCGGGGTGGATTTAAATCCGGCCATCAGTGCGCAGGGCATTGACGCCGACAGTCTGGCGCAGGAAATGAAACAGCTTTGCGTCAAAGGTGGCGGCAAAGTCGCAGTGCCGGCGGCTATCCGCTCGACGCTGACGACCATTAGTAACATTCTGAATATCAACTGGGTGGCGCGCTCGCTGGACAAACCGGCGCAGCTGATTTGTAGCCGCGGCAACAGTTGCCCGCGCGAGCCGGGTTGTTATCAGTAACGATCATTGGCGCTGGCCGAACTGGCCCAGACTGGCCAAGTGTCGCGTGCTGGTATAGGCTCGAAACAGGCCGGAAAAAAGGATAAAACTGCATGATCAGATTGATGTTTTTGACTGTGCTGACTGGATTATCGTTCAGTTTTGCGGCGAGCGCGGCGGCAGAAGCCGACGCAGCAACGCCCACAACAGAGTCGATCCCGGCGTATCAGGCGCAGCCTTGTGATCTGCCGGTAGCCTCCGCCGCCGTGGCGGCGCGGCTGCAATGTGGCACGCTGAAAGTGCAAAGCCCGGATGGCAGTCAGTTTCAGCTGGCGGTGGTACGCAAAGCGGCCACCGAGCCTAAAGCCGGCGCTGCCCCTGTGTTGTTTTTACATGGTGGTCCGGGCGGGGAAATGACGCGGTTCACCGGCTTGTCCGCAGGTGACTTTGCGCCGGGACATGAATTTATCACCATCGATATGCGCGGGTCCGGCCGCAGCACCCCGTTGTTTTGCCCGCAGCTTGGTGCAGAGCTCAGCAAAGCGCTGGCACAAAGCCCGGACGACAGCAGCTTGGTGCAGCAGCGGCGCGCCGCGCTGCTGCAATGCCAGCAACAGATGCTGACTCAGGGTTACAGCCCTATGGACTTTGGCACTGTACAGACAGTGCAGGATCTGGAATTGCTGCGTGAACAGCTGAATATCGAAAAATGGCATGTCTATTCAGTATCTTACGGCACAGTGGTTGCGCTGCAGTATCTGGCGGTAGCACCAAAGGCGCTGGCCTCTGTGACGCTGGATTCGGTGTATCCGCCGGACGAGCTGCTGACCTCGTTTAAATTGCAACAGGACCAGTGGCTGCGCCAGCTTGACCAGCTTTGCCAGCAACAAGCGGGTTGTGCGTCGCGCTTTGGTGCCATGCCTGATCTGTTTAACCGTGCTGTCAGCACATTAACGCAGCAGCCGCTGCAGCTGGAAAGCAAAGCCGGTTCTTTGCTGCTGACCCCGGACAAGCTGCGGCTGGCGGTAATGGCGGCGGCAACCGCAGAAGAACCCTTATCCTTGTTACCCCTGTGGCTGGAGGCGGTTAGTCAGCGCAAGACAACGCTGCTAACTCCCTGGGCCGAAGCCATGCTGCAGCCGTCGGGCATCCAGTTTGCCGCGGCGATGGCGACCGAGTGTGCCGACCGGCAACGTTATTATCATCAGGGCAGGGCGGATAGTCTGGAGCAGCTGTTTGGCCTGCCGGAAGGCCTTTGCGCTGCCTTTGGCGTTTCAGCCAGCGCCGCAACCGGGGCTGCGCCCGGACCGGTGCAGGTACCGCAGGTGCCGGAAACCGCCAAAGTCAGAACACCGGTCTTGCTGCTGGCCGCTGGTCTGGATGTATTTCAGCCGGATGCTTTGGTGCTGTCGCAGTGGCTGGGGCCACACAGCCAGCTGGTCGCGGTGCCCGGTGCTTTACATGGCGTGCGCGGTGCCGGGCCTTGCCTGCGTAAAATGGTCGGGGATTTTATCCGGGCGCCTGAACGGTTTGGGCCACCCGGTTGTTTAGCTGAAGTCGCGAAGCCTTATCTGGTCACCGCGCTGGAGCCGAACCCGACAGTCGCGTCTGCGCTGGCATCGCTGCAACAGGCGCAGCCTTCTGCGCTGCTGTTGGCTTTGGTGCTGAGCTTGCTGCTCAGTGCGCTGCTCGGCATTGTCTGGCCTGTGTTGGCCGGGTTGTGGTTTTGGCTCAGTGGCAGGCCGCAGCCGGTTTGTCGCGCAGGGTTACTCAGTAGCGCGTCCGTGTTGCTGAGCCTGGCCGTCTGGGGCGGTTTGGTGTGGACTTTATGGCAGACGCAACTAAGGCTCAGTGCAGAGCTCTGGCTTGGATTGCCGCCGGACAGTCAGCCCTGGCGCCTGGCCATTGTGCTGACCTTGCTGCCGGTGCTGGTTTTCTGCTGGTGGCTGGCACGGCAGCAACTTTGGCGGCAGTGGCTGGCACAGCTGGCGCTTGGCGCTGCGGTGCTGTTGGGCCTGGCAGTGCAGCTGTTACCTTAAATCGCGTCAGACAGCACACAGTCTGGCAGACAGCCCGTTTGCCGGTCTGCCTGTCGAGTCTGGCGGTACAACCTCTGGTGCAGGCCTGACTGACTATGCTAATGAAGCCGGCGTGTCGCCATGCAAAGGTTTTGTAAATTCACTACGAACACGGCGAGGCTGCTGCTACAGTGCAGCTGCCGTGACTGCTATGGAGAGAATCATCAAATGTTTCAAGTAGTTGTTGTTGGCATCAATCCGTCATTACAAAGCCTGGTGCGGCATTTATGTCTGGAAAAAGCCCATCTGTGGCAATGTAAGTTTTTCCCGACTGTGGGCAGTTATCTGCAGGCGCCCAGACTCGACAGCCAGATTGATTTATTGATTTTTGATGGGCTCAGTACCAGCTGCAGTCTGGAAGATAAACGGCTGGTGTGTTTTCAGGCGCCGCTGGCACTGCGGGTGATTTTAACCGACCCACAGCATGACGATGTAGTGCTGGGGCATTTAAGTCATTTTCACAGTTTTATCGGCAATGAACTGAATACCGACCATTTACAGCAGTTGTTTGCCAATGCGGCGCGCTTGTCAGAATTACCGCTCGGCGAGCAGGAACGCCGGCTGGTTGGCGGCCTGTATGACTTTCCGCAGTTGCCATCGTTACTGACGGAGCTGGATAAGTTACTGGCTGAGGCCAACGTCAGTGCTGCTGCGGTGGCCGGCTTGATCAGCACAGATCCGCTGGTCGTATCCCGGTTATTCCAGTTAGTGAATTCGCCTTATATGGGCTTTGTCAGCGAAACCTGGAATCTGGAAGTGGCGATCAGCCGGCTCGGTTATCAGAGCCTGCGCAGCCTGGTGGTGGTGCTGGCCATGAAAGGCGGCAAAGTGCCGGAAGATCAGCAAGCCGAACGCCAGCAGTTGCTGGATCAGGTTTTGGCACAAGCCGGACAGGCGCGCAGTTATGCCCGCAGTTCAGGTTTTAGCCGGATGCTGCAGGACCAGGTGTTTATTGCCGCGCTGCTCAGCGGTTTCGGCAAGCTGGTGTTGTTACAAAATGGCCGCGCGGCGGGAGACGCTGAACTCAGCGAACGTAATCCGGCCGGCCGTTCCAGTTATCTGGCAGTGTCGGCGTTTTTGCTGACGTTATGGGGTTTTGAAAATTGGGTCATTGCCGCGGTGCTGAATCAACACAGCTGGCAATCTGAAGGGGTTGGTGCCCAGATCAGCAATTGTCTGCATCTGGCGCGGGCTCAGCAGCAAGGGGCCATCACATTAAACGCGGCAGAGCGACAGCAAGCCTTACAGGCGGGTTTTGTGCTCTGACACAAAATAGTTGGAAAGGGAAAGATGCAGGTAAAATGGTTGGTTTCAGGTGCGGTGTTGCTGGCAGCCGCCGGGATGGGTGGTTATCTGTGGCAGCAACAGGATGAAGCAGCGCCAGCCGGGGCAGCGCAAACCGCAGGGGCTCAGGCTGGTCAAAAACCTGGCGGCCCGCAAGCAGGACAAAGACCTGGTGCTGGTGGCGAAGGCCGCGGCCCACGTCGCGCTGGTGGGCCAGGTGGCCCGGGTGCAGGTGCCAACCCCTGGAATGCACCGGTGCCGGTGCGAGTCATCAGTGCTGAAACCACTGATTTAAAAGTGCAGTTTAAAACCATAGGTACTGCGACTGCGTTAAATACCGTGTTAGTCCAACCGCGCGTCAGCGGGCCTTTGCTGGCACTGCATTTTACCGAAGGGCAAAAAGTGGCAGCCGGCCAGCTGCTGGCGGAAATTGACCCGGCACCTTATCAGGTCAAACTGGCGCAGGCCGAAGGCCAGCTGCAGCAAAATGTGGCGCAGCTGAAAAACGCCGAGCTTGACCTCGCTCTCTATGAAAAACTGAAAACGCAAAACTCGATTTCCCGTCAGCAGTACAACACACAGCAAGCCTTAGTGAACCAGCTGAAAGGCTCGCTGAAGTCGAATCAGGCGCAAATTGATGCCGCCAAACTTGAATTATCTTACACCCGCATTCTGGCGCCGATCAGTGGCAAAACCGGTTTACGTAAGGTCGACGCCGGCAATCTGGTGCAGGCCAACAGTGCGGAAGGCTTAGTCAGTATCACGCAAAGCGCACCGATTTATGTGGTGTTCAGTATTCCGGAAACCCAGCTGCAAAGCCTGCGTATGGCAGTCAAAGACGGCGCTCCGCTGCAGGTAGAAGCCTGGGATCGCAACGACAAACAGCTGCTGGCCACCGGCGAACTGACCACGCTCGATAACCAGATTGACCCGGCTACCGGCACACTGAAGCTCAAAGCGCAGTTTGCCAATAGCGACGACCAACTGTTCCCGAACCAGTTTGTCAACGTGCGACTGAATATCGCTGCAAGGCCCGGTGCTGTGACCATTCCGCAGGATGCGGTGCAATATGGCGCTGAAGGCACTTTTATCTATGTGGTGGAAAACAACAAGGCTCAGCTGAAAATGCTCGAGCTTGGTGTGGTCGACAATGGCCGCGTGGAAGTACGCAGTGGCCTCAAAGGCGGCGACCAGATTGTGATGGAAGGCCTCGACCGGTTAAGACCGGGCCGGGACGTAGAATTGGTGCAAAGCAGCCAGCAGGAATAACCCATGCAACTGTCCAAACCTTTTATTCTGCGCCCGGTTGCTACGTCCTTGCTGATGCTGGCGCTGCTGATCGCCGGTATTCTCGGCTGGCGACAATTGCCGGTAGCCGCGCTGCCGCAAGTGGATTACCCGATCATTCAGGTATTTAGCTTTTATCCGGGGGCAAGCCCGGACGTGATGGCGCGCACCGTCACGGCGCCGCTGGAGCGCCGGCTCGGTCAAATTCCTGGCCTGAAACAGATGTCATCGTCCAGCAGTGGCGGCGCGTCGGTGCTGACGCTGCAGTTTGCCTTAGTGGTCGATATGGGCGTCGCCGAGCAGGAAGTGCAGGCGGCCATTAATACCGCCAGTTCGTTA
>CBFGPY010000126.1:0-7015 GCA_965650755.1 uncultured Chromatiaceae bacterium
GGCAATGACGTATTTAAAGTTGCTGTGACCAAATTATCTGAAGTTGTTGAGCAAACACTGGCCGCCAATAATCTCGACAAATCGCAAATTGACTGGCTGGTGCCGCATCAGGCCAATCTGCGGATTATTTCCGCAGTTGCCCGTAAACTCGACATGTCGATGGACCAGGTGGTGATTAACCTTGACCGTTATGGCAATACGTCTGCGGCAACAGTGCCAACTGCGCTTGATGAAGCGGTGCGGGACGGCCGGATTAAACGTGGTCAGACTTTGTTATTAGAAGCCTTTGGTGGCGGATTCGCCTGGGCTTCGGCGTTAGTCCGTTATTAATCTCAGACATTGCAGAGCAGAATAATGAATCAAAAACTTGCATTGGTATTTCCTGGTCAGGGTTCACAAACTGTGGGCATGCTGGCTGACCTCTATGCGGAATTTCCGCTGGTCCGTGACACTTTCACCGAGGCATCTGCAGCGCTTGGTTACGACCTTTGGGCATTGATTGCTAATGGTCCGGAAGCTGATTTAAACGAAACACACCGCACACAGCCGGCACTTTTGACTGCTTCAGTTGCAGTCTGGCGCTTATGGCAACAGCAGGGCGGTGCAACGCCGGCTTATCTGGCCGGACACTCGCTGGGCGAATACTCAGCGCTGGTTTGTGCCGGTGTACTAACTCTGGCTGATGCAGTCAAACTGGTCGAAAAACGCGGCCAGTATATGCAAAGCGCAGTGCCGGCAGGCACTGGTGCTATGTCTGCCATTATTGGCCTCGATGACGCGCTGATTGCAAAAGCTTGTGAAGAAGCGGCACAGGGCGAAGTCGTGTCGCCGGTCAATTACAACTCACCGGGGCAAGTGGTGATCGCTGGTCATAAAGCTGCTGTTGAGCGGGCGAATGAGCTTTGTAAAGCAGCTGGCGCAAAACGCGCATTACCTTTACCTGTCAGTGTGCCTAGTCACTGTGCTTTGATGCGGCCAGCCGCTGAGCAGCTTGCTAAAGATTTGCAGGGGCTGACGTTTCACGCGCCTGTCATTTCGGTAGTGAATAATGTCGACGTTGCTACTGCAGGTGATGCGGCTGCGATCCAGGACGCGTTAATCCGTCAATTATTTAGCCCGGTACGCTGGACTGAAACCATCGAATATCTGGCAGCGCAAGGTGTCACAGAAGTGATTGAACTGGGCGCCGGCAAAGTGCTGAGCGGTTTAATCAAACGCATCAACAAAGAATTAGTAACAACATCTGTAAACGATGTTGCTTCGTTACAAGCTGCGCTTGCAGCGAAAGAATAAGGACTTTTATGACAGCTTTTATCTCTCTGGAAGGCAAAGTTGCTTTGGTTACCGGTGCAAGCCGCGGAATTGGCCGTGCCATCGCTGAGCAGCTTGCAGCCCTTGGCGCAAAAGTCATTGGTACAGCAACCAGTGAAAAAGGCGCTCAGGCGATCAGTGACTATCTGGGAGCAGGACAGGGCTTAGTATTAGACGTTGCCAGTGCTGAATCGATTGAACAATGTCTGGAAACTATCAAAACCAATTTTGGTGATATCGATATCCTCGTCAATAATGCCGGCATCACCCGCGATAATCTGTTAATGCGGATGAAAGATGAGGAGTGGTTTGATATTATCCAGACCAACCTGACGTCAGTGTTCCGGATGAGCAAAGCTGTCATGCGCACCATGATGAAAAAACGCTTTGGCCGTATTATCACTATCGGTTCTGTGGTTGGGTCTATGGGTAACGCCGGACAAACCAACTATGCAGCGGCAAAAGCCGGTGTGCTTGGTTTTACAAAATCTCTTGCGAAAGAAGTGGCGTCTCGTGGTATAACTGTCAACGCTGTTGCCCCTGGTTTTATCGATACCGATATGACTAAGGAGCTGACGGAAGAGCAAAAACAAGCGATCTTTGGTCAGGTACCGGCGAATCGTCTGGGACAACCTGAAGAAATTGCGGCCACTGTCGCGTTCCTGGCTTCGAACCAGGCCGCGTATATTACCGGTGAAACGATTCACGTTAACGGCGGCATGTATATGGTTTAAATATCAGGTTTGACCAGCAGGAAATGCCCAAGGCATGTCTTGCATCGACCTGAGTGAACCACTAAACTAGCCGCCACACAAAATTGCACGAATTGTTGCGATTTATATGAGAAAAAGGAAGAAAAGATGAGCAACATCGAAGAACGCGTTAAGAAAATTATCATCGAACAGTTAGGCGTTAAAGAAGAAGACGTAAAACACGAAGCTTCTTTTGTTGACGATCTGGGCGCTGATTCATTAGACACAGTTGAACTGGTCATGGCGCTGGAAGAAGAATTCGATACCGAAATTCCTGATGAAGAAGCAGAAAAAATCACGACTGTACAATCTGCTATCGATTACATCAAAGCCCACGCTGAGTAAGGCGTGAGGTCATCGCCAGGCGCGATGCAGACGGGTAGCGCAGGCTACCCGTTTTTATTTGTGGCGGCGAAAAGCCGCGGGATTGCAAACAACTGCAGGTTGTTGTGGAGGATAAAGTGACGAAACGTCGGATCGTTGTAACCGGGATGGGGATGTTGACGCCGTTAGGCAATGACGTGGCATCCACCTGGCAGGCATTACAACAAGGCAAAAGCGGCATTGATTTTATTACCCATTTTGATGCCGAAGCTTACAGCACTAAATTCGCCGGCTTGGTGAAAAATTTTGATGTAGAGCCTTTTTTCTCCGGTAAAGAAGCGCGGAAAATGGACTTGTTCATTCAATATGGCGTTGCAGCAGGTATCCAGGCATTCCGCGATTCCGGTATTGAAATCACCGAGCAAAATGCCGGCCGTATTGGTGCCGCTATTGGTTCTGGTATTGGTGGTTTAGGTCTTATCGAAGAGAACCATGAAAAACTGCTGGCCAGCGGACCACGTAAGTTGTCACCGTTTTTTGTTCCTTCAACCATCATCAACATGATTTCCGGTCATTTGTCGATCATGTTGGGTTTGCAGGGGCCAAATATCAGTATCGTCACGGCCTGTACCACCGGTGTGCACAATATCGGCCATGCGGCGCGAATGATTGCTTATGGTGATGCGGATGCTATGTTGGCTGGCGGGGCGGAAAAAGCTTCCACTACTTTAGGTATGGGGGGATTTGGTGCAGCCCGCGCTTTATCAACCCGCAACGACGCGCCACAACAAGCCAGTCGTCCATGGGACAAAGACCGCGACGGTTTTGTGCTCGGTGATGGCGCTGGTGTAGTGATGCTGGAAGAATATGAGCACGCTAAAGCCCGCGGTGCGAAGATTTATGCCGAGCTGGTTGGTTTTGGCATGAGTGGTGACGCTTATCATATGACGTCTCCACCGGAAAATGGCCGTGGCGCCGCTTCAGCGATGGTGAATGCCTTGCGTGACGCTGGTGTTACTCCGGATCAAGTGCAGTATATCAACGCCCATGGCACTTCAACGCCAGCCGGTGACATTGCTGAAACCATGGCAATTAAATCGGTGTTTGGTGCCAAACCTGAAGGCCTGATGGTCAGCTCCAGTAAGTCGATGTTAGGTCACTTATTAGGCGCAGCCGGTTCAGTTGAGTCCATTATCACGGTATTGTCACTGCAGGACCAAATCGTCACACCGACCATCAACCTGGATAATCCGGATGAAGGTTGTGATTTGGATTATGTACCGCATCATTCGCGTCAGGCGAAGCTGGAATATGCGTTATGTAATTCCTTTGGTTTTGGTGGTACCAACGGCTCGATTTTATTTAAGAAAATTTAATCACTATTGTGACAGAACCAGACAAAAGGCTGCGATGCAGCCTTTTGTTTTTTGTGCGGCTGTAGGTCCGGCAGATTTAACCGCCTGCTTTTTTCAGGCATACTGCCGGCCAGGTTATTGTTAACTTTATAGAATCGATGCAGATCCAATTCTCAGATCGCAGCTTTCAGTATGGTGACGGAATTTTTTCAACCGTCCGGATTTGCCATGGGCAGCCGCAATTGTGGGCCTTACACTGGCAGCGGCTACAAGATTCTATGCAGCGGCTCGGCTTTCACGCGCTCAATGAAGATGTGGTGTTATCTCAGGTAATGTCTGTGATCACAGCTCCCGAGCAGGTCCTCAAGGTGTTGATTAGCCGGGGACTGGGGGCCAGAGGTTATGGCACTTTGGGGATTGCCACACCAGAAGTGTATTGCTGGACAGCGCCAATGCCTGACTATAGCGGCATGCGCCGGCATGGTGTCAAGCTTGGGCTTGCCAGCATGCAGCTGTCGCAGCAACCTTTGCTCGCAGGTATCAAACACTGCAGTCGTCTTGAAACCATCTTATTAAAACGAGAAGCCGAACAAAGCGAATTTGACGATCTATTGGTGGCAGATCAGCAAGGTTTTTTAATTGAGGCCAGTGCGGCCAATGTGCTGATTTGGCATCAGCAGCAATGGTGGACGCCTGATCTGCAGCAGGCTGGTGTAGCAGGTGTGATGCGTCAACTACTAATCGAACAACAGCTGGTGTCGGTGCAACCTTGCCCCGTCAGCCTATTGTCTGAAACTTCAGCGATGGCGCTGTGTAATTCGTTGATGGGGGTTGTGCCGGTTGCAGAATTTAATGGCCACGCTTTCAATACAGAGGTTGCAGGTGCATTACAGCGTCAGGTCGATGAATTATTACAGGAAGTCTGAATGAAAAAGTTTTTGTTGCAGGGGCTGATAGTGCTGGCCGTTGCCGCTTTTGGCGTTCGCAATGAATTACAGCAAGTGCTGCAGGTGAAGCTGCAGTTGTCCGAAGCCTATTTAGAGCTAAAACCTGGTGCGAATTTATCGTCGTTATGCCGGCAATGGCAGCAACAGCAGTTGTTAAGCCAGTGGCAATGTCAGCAGCTGAAAATACAGTCACTGTTTAATCCGCAATTACGCCAGTTGCAGGCCGGTGTTTATGCGGTCAAACCGATGGCCTTGCAACAACTGTTAAAGTTACTGCGCAGCGGCAAAGTCGCACAGTTCAGTCTGATTATTCGTGAAGGGCAGACTTTCGCGCAAAATCTGCAACAGCTACAGCAACTGCCATATCTGGATGCCGATGTTGCCGACGCCGACAAAGCGCGCCAGCTCTTGCTGTGGCCGGCTGAATGGGGCGCGTTGCCCGAGTCCGTCGAAGCACTGGTGTTCCCGGATACTTATTTTTATACCGCGCACACCAAGTTATCTGTAGTACTGCAAAGAGCCAATCAAGTGTTACTGGAAAAGCTCGATGCGGCCTGGCAGAGCAAACAAGGCGGGTTACCGCTGCAGAATCGTTATGAACTGCTGACACTGGCTTCAATTGTGGAAAAAGAGACCGGTCATTTGCCGGAAAAACCTTTGATTGCAGCGGTTTTTATCAACAGATTACACACCAAAATGAAGCTGCAGACCGACCCGACTGTGATATATGGTTTGGGTGACCGTTATCAGGGGGATATTAAACGCGAGCATCTGAAAGATCCGCATCCTTATAATACCTATGTCTATGCCGGTTTACCGCCAGGGCCCATCGCGCTGGTCAGCTGGGGTTCTTTGCAGGCAGCAGCACAGCCGGCACAGTCTGACAAATTATATTTTGTTGCAAAGGGCGATGGGACTCATCAGTTCTCACAAAGCCTGGCTGAACATAACAAAGCGGTACAGCAGTATATTTTTGGGAAAAAATCATGAATCAAGGCCGTTTTGTCGTGATTGAAGGGTTGGAAGGCGCTGGTAAAACCACAGCTATTCAGACTGTGCAGCAGTGGCTTTGCGACCAGGGGCATCCGCTGGTGCAAACCCGTGAACCTGGTGGTACGCCATTGGCTGAGCAAATCCGTACCCTGGTCAAGTCAGTGCAGCAGGAAAGGGTGTCGCCGGTTACTGAGCTGCTGCTGATGTACGCAGCCCGAGCCCAGTTACTGGATAATGTGATCCGCCCGGCACTGGCCCGCGGCGACTGGGTGCTGGCCGACCGGCACGATTTGTCTTCCCGCGCTTATCAGGGCGGCGGGCGGCAAATTCCGGACGAGGTACTGGACCCGATCCGTCAGCTGGTGTTAGCTGGTTTGCGGCCAGATTTGACCTTGTATCTGGATATTAATCCGGAGATAGGCTTGGCGCGCGCCAGAGCCCGCGGCGAGCTGGACCGGATTGAGCAGGAGCAGCTGGCTTTTTTTCAGCGCGCGCGGGCGAAATATCTGGCCGTTGCAGCGAGCGAACCCAATATTGTCGTGATTGATGCCGCAAAGCCGCTGGCTGAAGTGCAGCAGCAATTGTGCGCGGCTTTGGAGCAACATTTCGCGTGACGACGTCATTACCCTGGTTGCAGCAGACTGAAAGGCGGTTATTTTCGCTCGCCGTCGGCCAACAATTGCATCATGCCATTTTGCTGACTGGTCCTGTCGGAATTGGCAAACACATCCTCGCCAATCAACTGGCCCATTTGCTGCTGTGCCAGAATCCTTTGGCGGAAGGTGCCTGTGGCCGCTGTAAAAGCTGTTTGCTCGGAGCGGCTGGCCATCATCCGGATTTATTGAATCTGGAGGTTGGCAGCAGTATTTCTGTTGACCAAATCCGTGAAATTGGCCACTTGCTGCAAAATGCACCACAGCAGGGGGGCGCCCGGGTAGTGGTGATCCCGCAGGCAGAAAAATTGACCGAGTCGGCTGCCAATGCGCTACTGAAAACGCTGGAGGAACCCGGCCAGAACAGCTATCTGATCCTGCAGACCGCTTTTGCCGGCCAATTGATGCCGACTATTTTGTCGCGTTGTCAGCGTTGGGATCTGCCGGCGCAGTACAGTGCCCAAACTGCGCAGTGGCTTCAGCAACACAGCCCGGACCCGGTACCGGATTTTTTGCTGGAATTATCCGGCGGTGCACCACTCAAAGCACTGGAATTGCTGCGAAGCGGCGAGGCACTGACGCTGACGGCACAGTTGCAGCAACTGCAACAATTTCTGCAAACTGGCAGCGGCCTGAGTAGTTTGCAAAAACAGCTGGAAACACAGCCGGAATTGCCTGCT
>CBFGPY010000127.1:0-6959 GCA_965650755.1 uncultured Chromatiaceae bacterium
ACTAAAGCAGAAGAAGCCAAAGCCAAAGGCGTAGCTTACTTAGCTGAAAATGCGAAAAAAGCTGGCGTGACCACTACAGCTTCAGGTCTGCAATACGAAGTGATCACTGCTGCTGATGGCGCCAAGCCAAAAGCAGAAGACACTGTCAAAGTAAAATACAAAGGTACACTGACTGACGGTACTGAGTTTGACAGCACTGAGAAGAACAACAACGGCGAGCCAATCGAGTTCCCGTTAAACCGCGTGATCAAAGGCTGGACTGAAGGTGTGCAGCTGATGGGCGTTGGTTCCAAGTTCAAGTTCACAGTGCCATCAGAACTGGCCTACGGTGAAAACGGCATGGGTCCAATCCCGGCGAACAGCGTCCTGGTGTTTGAAGTTGAACTGGTTGGTATTTCTGCTCCTGAAGCTGCAGCACCTGCAGGCGAAGAAGCAAAAAAGTAGTAATTGCTACCCCGTATAAAACGCAATAAAGCCGGCAATGCCGGCTTTATTTTTGCTTGTCATTCACCTGTGGAATCAGGCAGAGACGCCCTGCGTATGTTTCAGGAATAAGGTTTGGATCAGTTCATCTTCCAGACCAAAACGTTCTTCCAGTGCCTGGCCCAGCCGGGATAAATCGGCATCAAAGCTGCTCAGTGTCTGATTCGCAGCTTCATCGGCAAACTTATCGTTGAATTCCAGTGCCAAATCGGTGGATGCAGCAATCTTCGGGCACAAGGCCTCAGCCAGTGCTTTGCTGTGCGGACCGTTGACGGCACATTGCGACACAATCTGATCGTAAACTTCAAAATGGCCGGCAGATAAATAATCCATCAGCAATTGGCAGAAATGCAGGATCTGCTGTTGCTCCGGCAATTGCTGGCCGGCGTTTTCTTTGTCAAAAGGTGGTAATGCCGCGAGTTTGCAATAACAGACGATGAGTTGCTGCCGCTCTTCCAGCCAGTTATCAATCGCTGTCAGAGAGCCTCCCCATTGCTGCCGGGCACTCTGTAGCCGGTTGTACATAAGCGGTTCCTTGTAAATCTTAACTTGTCTGAATAATGCTAATTAAAAGAATTCTGTGATAAAGATCAACACATTTTTGATTGGTCGGTTCAGTCTGAGCCGTTATCATGATATTGAATCGTCACTTTGTTTCGAAAGGTTATCCATATGAGTAAGCACAGCCTGAGTCTGGCCGGCGTGTCACAGGCGTATTGGTTTATCGTTTGCCAGGGCAAGTTATGGTTGCCGCAGAGTGAAATCCCATTTGGCGCCTGGTCAGATTTCGGTTTGTCTGACCCCGAGCAACTGTGTCAGATCGGTGAGTGGCAGCAACAACCTTGTTTGCTGGCGGTGTATCAGGATCAGCTCAGTGTACCGGAACAGTGGCAAAGTGCGCGGGCATTGCTGGAACATCCGCAATCACACTGGTTTGAGCTGGCGGCGCGTGCCACGCAGTTTGCGTTGTTTTTGCAAACTCATCGTTATTGTGGTCAGTGTGGCTGTGGCATGCGTCTGGTCAACTGGGAGCTGGCGATGTTATGCCCGCAATGCGGCCATCGTACCTATCCGCGTATTTCGCCATGTGTGCTGGTTGCCATCCGCAAAGACGACGGTATTCTGCTGGCGCGCTCTAACCGACATAAACCAGGTTTCTTTTCGATCCTGGCCGGTTTTGTTGAATCGGGCGAAACGCTGGAACAGGCTGCAGTGCGTGAGGTCGCAGAAGAAGTAGGTGTGCAGGTGACGAATTTACGTTATGCCGGCAGCCAGCCCTGGCCGTTTCCACATTCGCTGATGATGGGTTTTTATGCAGATTATGCCAGCGGTGACATTGTCTGCCAGGAAGACGAAATTGCCGAGGCAGGCTGGTTTAAATTCAATGAATTGCCTGAAATCCCACCTGAACAGACGCTGTCGGGCAAGATGATCCGTTTTTTACAGCAAGAGTTTGATAAAGCTCAGTAAAAATGCTGGAAAAACAAAATAAAAAAGCCACAATTGTGGCTTAAGTTTAAGTGTCGGGCCCGTATAATCGGGCTCTTCGTTGTAATTTTCTTCACTAGCGCGCCAGTTTTATACCAAATCGTCTGCAAGGCTGGCAAGTGTATAAATGCAGAAAAACAGAATTATTTTCATTAAATTGCAAAGATAGTGTGCTGGCAGCACAGCTGCTAGAATGACAGAACTCAGTATGACGGTAGAGCAAAGATGCAGCTAAAAAACGATCGATACTTAAGAGCCCTTTTAAAACAACCTGTTGACCGCACGCCAATTTGGATGATGCGCCAAGCCGGACGTTATTTACCTGAGTATCGTGCCACCCGCGCTCAGGCCGGTGATTTTATGTCACTGTGTAAAAACCCTGAACTGGCCTGTGAGGTGACGTTGCAGCCACTGCGCCGTTATCCGCTGGATGCCGCCATTCTGTTCAGTGATATTCTGACCATTCCGGATGCAATGGGCATGGGGCTGTATTTTGGTGAAGGCGAAGGACCGAGATTCACCAAACAACTCAGCGACTTTATGGATGTGGTGCAATTACCGGTGCCAGACCCGGAAGTGGAACTGCGTTATGTGATGGATGCGGTGCGCACCATCCGCCGCGAACTGAATGGCGAAGTGCCGCTCATTGGTTTTGCCGGTAGTCCGTGGACTTTGGCCACCTACATGCTCGAAGGCGGCAGCAGCAAAACCTTTTCTAAAATCAAAAAGATCATGTATTCAGAGCCGGAAGTGATTCACATCCTGCTCGATAAACTGGCCCAAAGTGTCATTTTGTATCTGAATGCGCAAATCGGCGCCGGTGCTCAGTCAGTGATGATTTTCGATACCTGGGGTGGTGTGCTGACACCAAATTCCTACCGCGAATATTCATTGAGTTACATGCAACAAATCGTCGACGGTCTGACCCGTCAGGTCGATGGCACCCCTGTCCCAGTCACCTTATTTACCAAAAACGGTGGGTTGTGGCTGGAAGATATCGCGGCGACCGGTTGTGATGCAGTGGGCCTGGACTGGACCATTGATATCCGTTCTGCCCGGCAGCGTATTGGCGACAAAGTGGCCTTGCAGGGCAATATGGACCCGGCATTTTTATTAGGCACACCAGAGCGCATGCGCTTAGAAGTCCAGGCCATTCTGGACGGTTATGGCCAAGGCTCAGGCCATGTCTTTAACTTAGGCCACGGTATCACGCCAGACGTTGACCCGGAAAAGGTCAAAGTATTTATCGAGGCTGTGCAGTCATTCAGCCGCACCTATCATTTAGACAACAACATCTAAGTTGTTGTTATAAAATTAAGAAGCCAGTCAAATGACTGGCTTTTTTGTCTCTGCACATCACCAGGATATCGCTGTGGGCTGGTTGCATCTTGCAGACGACTCATTTTCTTATGATCACATGACTGACCAAATTTCCTGAAAGCTGCTTGCATATCGTTAAATTGCGATATATATTTCGTCTTATCGCGATATATGGATATTAAACATGAGCTCAACTGACATCGATGACGTAATCAAGGCGCTGTCGCACCCGGTGCGGCGGGAGATCCTGAATTGGCTGAAACAACCGGAATTGTATTTTGCCGATCAGGAACATCCGCTGTCGCTGGGCGTCTGTGCCGGCAAAATTGATCAGAAAACCGGATTGTCGCAATCGACAGTCTCAGCCCATCTGGCCACTTTGCAGCGTGCTGGCCTTATCAGCAGCCGCAAAGTCGGACAATGGAATTTTTTTTCCCGCAACGAGGCCGCCATTGCTGAATTTCTGGCCCGTTTGCAACAACAACTTTAACGGAGTCGTGATGCCGACGCTTTTTGACCCTTTGCAATTGGGTGACCTGACACTGCCGAACCGGATTGTGATGGCACCTTTAACGCGTTGCCGTGCTGATGAAGGTCGTGTACCGAATCAGTTGATGGCGCAATATTACACTCAGCGCGCCGGCGCTGGCCTTATCCTGTCGGAAGCGACCTCGGTCAATGCGATGGGCGTTGGTTATCCTGATACGCCGGGTATCTGGTCAGAAGCGCAGGTTGCCGGCTGGCGTTTGGTCACCGAAGCGGTTCATGCTGCTGGCGGCCGGATCTTTTTGCAGTTATGGCATGTTGGGCGTGTGTCGGCGCCACTATATCTGAATGGTGCGACGCCGGTAGCTCCCAGCGCTGTGCGCCCGGCCGGGCACGTCAGTCTGGTGCGGCCGCTGCAGGATTTTGTCACGCCACGGGCACTGCAACTTGATGAAATTCAAGCAATAGTTGCTGATTACCGCCAGGCAGCAATCAACGCAAAAGCAGCTGGTTTTGATGGTGTCCATGTGCATGGCGCCAACGGGTATTTACTCGACCAGTTCCTGCAGGACAGCACGAATCAACGGGACGACCAATATGGTGGCTCTGTTGAAAACCGGGCGCGTTTGTTACTTGAAGTCACAGATGCCTGTATTGATGTCTGGGGTGCGGGCCGGGTTGGGGTGCATCTGGCGCCGCGGATGGACGCACACGATATGGCAGACAGCAATCCGACCGCCACTTTCGGTTATGTCGCAACCGAGCTTGGCAAAAGACAAATCGCGTTTTTGTCGACCCGTGAACATGCGGCCGACAACAGCCTGACGCCATTACTGAAGCAACTGTTTGGCGGTGTGGTCATAGCTAATGAACAGTTTGATAAAGCTCAGGCCAATCAGTGGCTGGCTGAAGGCAAAGCCGATGCAGTGGCTTTTGGTATCCCATTTATTGCCAACCCGGATTTGCCGGCACGACTGGCAGCAGACGCACCATTAAATGCGCCGCGGAAAGAGTTGTTTTACGGCAAAGGTCCGGTTGGTTACACCGATTACCCGACGCTATGACGCTGCGATTTTTCAAATAAAAAAACGCCGGCAATTGCCGGCGTTTTGTCTTATTCCTCTTTCGACTCAGAATAAGCGGTTTAAACCATTCATTGCCGCGACCCGGTACGCTTCGGCCATGGTCGGATAGTTAAAGGTGGTATGCACGAAGTACTCGACGTTATTGCCACCATTTTTTTGCATCATAATGGCCTGCCCGATATGAACGATTTCCGCTGCACGCTCGCCAAAACAATGGATGCCTAGAATTTCCTTGGTGTCGCGGTGGAACAACAGTTTCAGGCTGCCGACACTGGTGTTGGCAATTTGCGCCCGTGCCAGATGCTTAAACTGGGCCCGGCCAACTTCATACGGAATACGGGCGGCGGTCAGTTGCTGTTCGGTTTTGCCGACTGAACTCATTTCCGGAATGGTGTAAATACCAACAGGGATATCGTCAATCAGCCGGGTATCACAGTGACCATGAATAATTGAGTTACCAGCAATCCGGCCCTGGTCATATGCCGCGCTGGCAAGACTTGGGTAGCCAATCACATCACCGACAGCGTAGATGTTGTCGACGGCCGTCTGATAATTTTCATTCACCTTGAGCTGACCGCGGCTATCGGCTTTGAGGCCAACTGCTTCCAGATTCAGCGCATCTGTATTGCCGGTGCGACCATTGGCAAACAGAATACAGTCCGCTTTCATCTTTTTGCCGGATTGCAGATGCAGAATGACACCGTCGTCGAGACCTTCAATGGATTCAAACTCTTCGCCATGGCGAATAGTCACGCCGGAATTCCAGAAATGGTAACTGAGTGCGTCGGAGATCTCGGCATCCATAAATGACAATAAACGGTCGCGGGTATTCACCAAATCGACCCGTACACCAAGGCCGCGGAAAATCGAGGCATATTCGCACCCAATCACGCCTGCGCCAAAGATGATGATATGCCGCGGGTCTTCACTCAGTGACAAAATAGTGTCGCTGTCAAAAATATGCGGATGATTAAAATCAACATTGGCCGGCCGGTAAGGGCGCGAACCGACTGCAAGCACTATGGTCTGCGCACTGATCACCCGTTCCGGGCCTGTCGGCGGCACAATTTTAATATGATGCTTGTCAACAAAAGAGGCGTCACCGGCAAAGACTTCGACCCTGTTGCGATCGTAGAAACTGCTGCGCAGCCGTACTTGTTTGCGGATCACGCCAGCGGCGTGTTTCAGAATTTGCGGAAAGGTCAGATTGGACGACTGATTGTCCATCTGAAACAGTGGGTTTTCATTGTATTCAATAAAGCGGCTGACGGAATGGCGTAATGCTTTGGAAGGAATAGTGCCCCAGTGGGTACAACCGCCGCCGACCTGAGTATGGCGTTCAATCACTGCAACTTTTTTGCCGCTTTTGGCCAGATTCATCGCGGCGCCTTCACCGCCGGGGCCTGTGCCGATAATGATTGCGTCGTAGTCGAATTGTTGCTCGGGTTGTGTTTTGGTTGTTTTATTGGACACCTGAAGTTCCACCTGTTACCTGCCAGCGATGCCAAGATAATAGCAGCTGAAATTCAGGGAACAGAAGCAGAAAAGCCGACTTCCGCCGGCTTTTCTGTTGATTTTACCGAAGCTTAGGCATATTGACTGATAAACAGCTGCCACTGGCGCTGCTGCAACTGCCAATTTTGTTTCAGTTCAGCACAGTGCTTGCCCAAATCAAAATCATTATAGCTCTGTAGCAGCTGGTCTTTTTTCTGCTGAAAACCGGCTTTTTTCTGTTGCAGCAGCTGCTTTTGCAAATCGAAATAAGCCTGCATCCGTTCAACCAGCAAGGCGTATTCATGCTCCATTTTTTGCAGCAACTGTTCTGCATCCGGTAATTGCAGCTGCAGCGCTTTCGCCTGAGCCCGCTTTAACTGCATCAGCGCTTTGGCCTTGACGATTTTATCTTCCGGGCAGACTTTCAGATTTCGGGTCAAACCAATAAAAGAGCAGCTTTTGATCAGCCATTTCGTTGGGTCAAAGTGCCACCAGCGGATACCGTTGCGGTAATCGAACTCAAAAATATGGTGGAAGTTGTGATAACCCTCGCCATAAGTGACCAATGCCAGCCAGCCGTTATCCCGCGCAGTATTGCTGTCG
>CBFGPY010000128.1:0-6935 GCA_965650755.1 uncultured Chromatiaceae bacterium
TGTGGGCTTTGCCAGCTGCTTTCAACCGCGACTAAGTCATGTTCTTCCTGATACATTTCTTTGCTGCGCCCAACTGCAACTGAACTGTAGATATTAAAAGGCAGCTGAAAGGTCTGCCGTAAAAACAGGTTTTTGATGCCATTGTCGTACCGGTAACGACCAAAAGAACGACCCAGAGCAAAATCCCTGCTGTCATCAATATTGAAATCGTGCTCCAGCACCAGTTCACCACCTTGCCACATTGGCAAAGTCAGGTTGGTACGCAGTGCCAGCGAGTAGTCAAACACACCCACTTCGGTCCCGACAAAATTTCGCAGTTGCGGGCTAAAACTGATACGGGGTGTCCAGTACGGCGACTGACTACCACCGACCCACAACATGTCCCCGATTTGTTGTTGCTCTGCCTGAAGGTGATTTATCTGAAAACTGTCGAGTTTTCCTTGGTAAAACTGCATTAATTGCTGTTGCACAGCACTAAAGCGCAACGTCGGGATGCCGTATTTCGACAAGGTCAAATCAATTGTTGTGACGCTGTCCGGAGCCATTTGAGTAACCAGACCCAGGGCAACGCCAATAGCATCCAGATCATTCCGGTTAAACACTGAATTCTCAAAACGGACCAGCAGAGTTTTATCGTCGAGCCCTAGCCAAATGCGCTCAAAACCTTGTTTAACCAACCTGTTTTTTATAGTGCCCAGTTGAGTCACCAGCTTGTCGTTTACATGCTGATATTTACTCAGACCGATATCGACCGCCTGATATTTCGCATAATTGTTGTCGACAAACAGCCAGTCCAGCACTTTCGCAATTTGGCTTTCTTTGTTGGTTTTACCACCAAGGTTGTTTTCAACCGTACTGAACAATGTACCGCGATAGCCGAGTGCAACGTATTTGTTGTCAGCAGGACCGTCATCAAAATCATCTTTGGCCGCAATAGTGGCGTAGAACTGCCCTTGATGACCTAACCAGCTCAATGGCGTTTTAAATTTTAAGCCATACGTTGTGTTCACACCGTCGTGTTCAGCCAGCAATGCCGCCCATTCATAAGGCTGATATTCCACACCATAAAAACCACCATCATAGCGCGGGGCTATCAGTCCGGGCTGCTTAACTTTTTGCTCGCCGGTGCCTATGGTGAACCGAAAATCACCTAACTGTTTGGAAACTGCAATAAATCGGGCGTCCAAATCATTGGTGCTGCCACCAATATCCTGGATCCCTATCGCCAATTGAAACCAGTCTTCAGGAATAAAAGTTGGCGAGTATTTAATATTGGCGGATAAGTCGGAACCCTGGCTCCAGTTGTAGCTGATGTTCCGCATTCCCACTTCTAAACCAGGAAATGGGCTGGTTGAGACGGTCACAACGTGACCCTTGTCGTATAAAAAATTGTGAGACGGTTTTGATACTGAGCTAATGAACCCATCGAGTAAGTTGTTATAACCAACATGAAACTCACCATAATTCAGCGAATCCCCGGTAGGCACATTAAACAGGCCAGAGAACCCCTGAAAGTTCAGGTCGTTGGTTGTTTCAGCAAAAACTGCAGTATGAACAGCAGAAGCCAGCAAGCACGGAATTATTTTTTTCATTGTGGGCACTTCAATCCAGTTAACGCTGGTTACAACTGGATCAGGTTGTAAAAATGCTCACCGGACAGGCTTAATTTTGTCGGTAGCAACACAACAGATCCCTTGTTTTGTACTTTTGAACTCATAAACAGCGTAGTGCTAAGTAATCACTTTATCTAGGCGACATTGGCGTTTTGTGTTTGTTTTTACAGGAGTTTGGTAAGGGCAATGATTCTGCCAACCGTTGCTCACAGCAGATCTCTGTAGGGCGCAGGGTGGAAAACATGACTAGTCGACCGCAATGTTAAAGCAGAGCGCATTTCCATACGCTCTGCTTTACAGCAGGCAAATTAACCCGCACCAGTACCAGTCTGACAAGCAATATTGATGTTGCCGGATTCGGCAGTACCGTTAGCTGTCACGGTGAAGTTGGTCACGGCGGCTCCGGCTACACCCACTGGCTGAACCTTCACTTCATAGTTACTGCCTTGTACCAGACTGGTCAGACTGTAGCTGCCGTTGTTGTTATCAGTGGCTTGTACCTTGGTTTTACCCGCTAAACCGTAACTGACCAATGCTCCGGTTAAAGCTTTGGTGACAGTGGTATCATTGCTGCACACCAGGTTCACAGAGAAGTTCTCATTGACGAGGGTTGCATTCGGATTCCCTAGTGTGATCGCTATATTGCCACAGATAGGCACTTCATTGACTGAGTCATACCACACCACATTTTTGTCGCTCCGGTCAGTGATTTTCACCCGACCAGCAGCACCTTGGTAAATACCAAAACGGGCAACTGTTGCTGCACTGAACAAACGACCAGAGGTCACACCGGCGGCAATCCCCCCAACAGCGATAGCGTCTGAGCTTTCTATATATAGACTAAGGCCACCGGCTGGCACTGCTGCACCTGTAACTGTGTACGCCATATCCACTGGACAAACTGGTTCTGAACGTCCAGCCCCAAAAAAGGTTAAGTGGTCGGTCTGGAACGAAAGCGGAAAAGTGTTAGTGGCGGTATTTAAGGCGCCCAGTTTGGCGCTGAATTCATCACGCTTCCATGTCCCGGTATCTTCGTCGTATGAGCTGACGGATACCATATTGCCTGCCGCAACACCAGGACCAGCCGGAACATTTAAATTCACGGTGACCGGTGAAGAGAACTTCTTGATTTTGTTGCCCTGATTATCAGCCATGGTCACACTGGCACCAGCCAACGGCACACGCACCAGATTGTCAGTGCCTTGATTCAAGCCTTGTGGTAACACATCTGCCAAAGTCACGGCATCGCCAGTCGCTGTTTTCGCAGCGGTAGCAACATTCATATTGACTGAAGTTCCGGCAATCGCAGTGCCGTTTGCCGATTGCAACACAGTGCCCGCGGGCACTGTAACCCCAGCTGCCGTGCCGCTTTGGTTAGCCTGGACTGCCACTTCAGTGGCAACAGTGCCAGCTGCAACAGTCGCTGCTTGTGTCGCAGCCACCACACCTGTCCCATTGGTAGCCACCAGCTCAAACTGGGTTGTTATCGAAGCAGATGTATTACTTAAATCCAGCACATAGCTTTTACTCAGGTAACCAGCGGCACTGACCACGACACTGAAATTTTGTGGCGTGGCACCGGACTTCAGCCTGAATGCAAAACTACCATCTGTCGTCGTCAGGGACGTGATTGCCGTACCACTGAGGTCAACCACATTGGCAGAAGCGACGTCACCTTCTTTAAAACTTAAAGTCACAGTGCCGGTAATTACATTGCCGGTATTTGCATTGGTAACACCACCGCTAACCACAAATGTCAATGGTGCCGGCGTTGTTGGAGGAACTACTACTACTACTGGGGGTTTTGGTGGGGCGGTTTCTTTGTCATCACTGCCGCAGGCAGTTAGAACTAAAACAGACAACGCGGAAAGGGCCAGAAGTTTTGTCATATGAGTTCCCATAACCTAATCCTTTTTCCTGAAACGCTGAAATTTCCAATTGATACTAGTAGACCTGCCGCATAAATAAACTCAAAACGACTGAAAAATAACCACCCACCTGTAGAACATCGACAGTGATCCCGGCATTCCGTATGTATTGCGATTTCAACAAATCATACAAATTTAAAACAATATCAATTGCTTAATCGGGGTATTGTGATTCGTTAGCCCAGCTCAGACAGAAATATTTACAAAGTCTTATCTCTGCAAAAAAAATGCAAAAACTAAAAATCGCTTTGCCTGATCATTGCTCAAAACCAGATGCTCATCATGAACAGCCATCGTATGAGCAATAACAAATGTCTTATCGTCTTCCATAGGTAAGGATAGTAACTGTCGCGTCTGTTCACAGAACACCAAGTTAAAACTTGGATTTAATTTTTATAGTGAGTCTGGTCTCTTTAAATGACGCCAATCGACCTATTAAACAAGCAGAAAAATCAGCAAGGCAAAAACTGAATACGGGTATCAGATATTATTGGCAAATAATTGCGGGAAGAAGATGAATTGAATATCCGGGTCACATACAAAGCGATGGGCTCAGATGGAGCTGGTAATTATTTTATTATGTATTGCAAATCTAAAAACAGCAGGTAAGCAACTGATTTTGTTACTTACCCGCGTTAAATATTATACTTTTACGTTATATTATTATAAAGGTTCGACTCAAAACGGAATATCGTCATCGAAATCGATTGGCGGTTCCATCGGGCCACGTTGCTGGCCAAAACCGCCTTGTTGCGGCTGATTAAAACCTTGTTGTGGCTGGTTATATGCCGGTTGGGCCGGGGCCTGATTGTAGGCTGGCGCCGCTGGTGCAGGCTGGTTAAAGCCTTGTTGTGCAGCGGCCGGGGCCCGGTTGTAATTTTGCTGTGCAGCCGGCGCTGCTTGCGGCGCGCGGTTTTGTGGTGCCTGGTAGGCTTGTGCCGGTGCAGCCATGCCGCCCATTGCCGCGCCTGCGCCCATACCTGGTGCGCCACCCATCTGAGCACTTTGGCCTTCGCCACGGCCGTCTAACATCTGCAGTTCGTTGGCGATAATTTCTGTAGTGAAACGCTCAACGCCTTGCTGGTCCTGCCATTTGCGCGTACGCAGACGGCCTTCGATATACACTTTGCTGCCTTTACGCAGGTATTCACCGGCGATTTCAGCCAGACGCTGATAGATCACCACACGGTGCCATTCAGTCTGTTCTTTTTTCTCATTGGTCTGTTTGTCAGTCCAGGATTCTGAAGTTGCAATGGTGATATTGGCCACAGCACCGCCGGTTGGCATGTAACGAACTTCAGGATCTGCACCTAAGTTACCGATCAAAATGACTTTATTAATTCCACGCGCCATGCGCATTCTCCTGATTAACTGTGACGACTCAGCAAAGCTTCAACCTGTTGCGGGTCAAAACCGGCGGAGCTGACTTTTAAATAACAGCGTTGTTCGTTGACGACAACTGTCGCTTCCAGCACGCCACTGAGGCTGCTGAGCTGGCGGACCAGCGTTTTGGCTGCAGCGTCATCGACGCCGGAGACCTTATAAGACAAGCGTTGGGCCCGCTGCGGGACTTGCATGCGCGTGGCCAGAAAAAGCCATATTAAACCAATTCCGCCGGCAAGGGCAAACAGGCTGGAAACGCCAAACTGGCCGGAAATACTGCCACCTAAAACCCCGCCTAAAAAGGCACCAAAAAACTGCAGACTGGCATAAATGCCCATCGCGGTGCCTTTTTGGCCGGCCGGTGCAATCCGCGACACCAGCGCCGGCATACTGGCTTCTAAATAGTTAAACCCGGTGAAAAACACCAGCAGGGCAATTGCCAGTGGCCACAGCCCGCCACTAATCATTAACAATAAACTTACAATCAGCAAGCCGATAGCGAATAAAAAATAACCTTTTTCCTGTTGCCGCCGCATCGACAAGATCATCAGTGGCACCATCAGCACAAAAGCCGCGACAAATACCGGCAGATAGACCTGCCAGTGTTGTGGCGCTGCTAAACCGTCCGCGAGCAATTGTGCCGGGATCACGACAAAAATCGCCGTCAGCAGCAGGTGCAGCATCAGCACCCCCAGATTCAGTAACCGCAGTTGCGGGTGACAAAACAACTGCCAGATAAATCCAGGCCGGGCTAAAGCTTCACTGTCGATGGCCTGCTGCCGGGTTTTTGGTACCAGTGTCAGCACTATCACAATTCCCGTCAGCGCCAGCGCGGCAGTGAACCAGAAAATCGCACTCAAGCCGCCCACTGCAGCCAGCGCCGGGCCGGCAATCATCGACACCGCAAAAGATAAACCTATAGTGGCGCCAATCACCGCCATCACTTTCGGGCGCTGCTCTTCCCGCGTCACATCCGCAGCTAAGGCCAACACTGCGCCGGAAATCGCGCCCATGCCTTGTAAAATGCGGCCTAGAGTCACGCCATAGACAGATTCTGCCAGTGCTGCGACGACGGACCCCACGGCAAACAAGGTCAGGCCCAACAACATCACCGGCAAACGGCCAATGCGGTCCGACAACCAGCCCATCGGAATTTGTAAAACGGCCTGCGTCAGGCCATAAGCACCAATGGCCAGGCCAATCCAGACCGGTGAAAAACCAACTAAGTCTTTGCCGTAAATAGCAAAAACCGGGATCAGCATAAACAGGCCCAGCATACGGAACGCAAAAACCAGCGCCAGCGAAATCGCGGCCCGCCGTTCCAGTGCGGTTAAATGTTGCATATCTGATGGATCTCAAGTCGATTCAGGCAGTACCCGCAGCAGAAAATGGCGGGCAGCAAAAGAGCGGCAGATTGTACCACAGGCCTTTAATACTCGGCAGCTGTCCCGGCGAATTCGATGCGGTCGCGGCCATTTTGTTTGGCGCGATAAAGTGCCTGATCAGCGAGCCGCAGCGTGCGGCCAAAATCATAATCCGGGCCAAACACACTGACGCCGATACTGATGGTCAGTTGGTAATCTTCCGGCATCGACGCCGGCCATTCCAGCTGGCGGACACCTTCGAGCAGGCGCTCTGCGGTGCGCTGGGCCATGTCCCGGTTGGCCGCCGGTAAAAACACCAGAAACTCTTCGCCACCAAAGCGGGCCAGCACGTCACTCTGGCGCAGCATGGTTTTGATGGCTTTGGCCGTTTGCACCAACACCAAATCGCCGCCATCGTGGCCGAACTGGTCGTTAACACGTTTAAAATGGTCCAGATCTATCATCAGTAACGCTGCCGGCTGCTGATTGCGCTGCAGGTAACTCAGACAACCTACTACTGCTTCGTTCAGACCGCGCCGGTTTAGTTGTCCGGTCAGCGGATCCGATACTGCTTCAGCCCTGAGCCGTTGCTGCGTTTCTTCCAGATAACCGGTGATCACAAAAAGCCCATAAGCAGCCATAATGCC
>CBFGPY010000129.1:0-6924 GCA_965650755.1 uncultured Chromatiaceae bacterium
AATGCCGCCTGGTAAGCTTGTTGCCATTCACCACTGCTGGCATGGATGCGGGACAAAATATCCCAGTATTTGCGCTGTAAAAACACCGGTTGCTGGTCGATTTGCAATTCCTGCGGCAGATAAGCCCGTGCTTTAGCCAGTTGTTGTTGCAATAAAGCGACTTCAGCCAGCGTTATACTGATTTCATTTTGCATACTGCGGTTGCCGAGCTGTTGAAACAGTTGTGCGGCTTTGAGTAATTGCTGCTCAGCCTGTGCGGGCTGCTGTTGCGCCAGTGCGAGCTGTGCTTCGCCTGACAACAACTGTGCGGTGAGATAAGGGTCTTTCAGTTCTGACAGGACTTGTTGTGCCTTTTTGACTGTAGCGGCTGCTTTATTGAGTTCGCCGGTTTGCCGGTAGTGTTCAATTTGGGTCAGAAAAACCGTGACCAGTTGATTGCGCCGATCCGGCATCTGTAAAAATTGCTCGGCCTGCAGCAGATGGTCACCGGCTAAGGCGTAGAGTTCGAGTTTGTCGTAAGCCATACCAAGGCGCAAATGAATAGACCCTAATGAGGCTTTATCATTGCCATTTTGCGCCAATGTCAGCGCCCGGCTCAGCTGTTGCTGGGCCAGTGTGTAGTTATTTTGCTGCAGTGCCAGCCGGCCAGCGATCAACCGGCTTTCCAGCTCAGCGGTCTCCAGCTTAAATTCAGTGGCAATGGCGACGCTGAGCTCCGCGTATTTTAATGCCTGGGCAATGTCGCCCCGTTGATTGTAACCCTGGGCAAAGCTCTCATAGAGACTGGTCTGTAGTTTTGGTTTGTCATCACCATGATAAAGGTCCAGCGCGGCTTCGGCCAGTTTCAGCTGTTCAAGTGCAGCTTTGCTGTCACGAAACATAATGCCGTAAATCAATGCTTTGTGGTGCAGAGCGTCAATTTTCTGTGAAGCACTGAGCGAACCTTCCAGTGCTTTATTCACAGCAGTGATAGCGCCTTCCTTGTTCAGCAGCTTCATATAGCCATAACTGAGAACCAGCCAGTATTCGGCGGTTTGCTCAGCAGCCGGCAGCGCACTGAGTCTATTCACTGCAGCTTTCGCGTCTGCTTCGATGTTTTTACGTTCAGCCTGAAAATCCAGCGCGGTGGCATGGCCAAGCCAGAACAGGGCAGGGATCAGGCAAACGAGACGCATCAGCAGCTCCGGGAAGAGGGACGAGGTGCGATGATATTGCATGTCCGCACTGGCGTGCCAGCATTAAATGCCTGAATATTCTCAGCCAGCTGGCCAATCAGGCGTTGCATCGATTCAGTGGTCGCCCAGGCGAGGTGAGGGCTGAGTAATAGATTTGGCAGCCTGGCCCGCAGGAACGGATGCTGCGGATCCGGTGGTTCTGTGGCAAGCACATCTAAAGCAGCACCAGCCAGCCGGCGTTGTTGCAAGGCTTCCAGTAACGCCGGTTCGTCAATCAGTGCACCTCGTGCGGTGTTAATCAAAAGTGCCTGAGGTTTTAGCCAGCTGAGTTGCTCTGCGCCAAGCAATGGTGGGGCACCAGCCACTGCCGGACAATGCAGACTCAGCACATCAGCCTGTGCCAGCGCATCACAAAAACGCACCCGTCCAGGCCTGATAGTGATTGCATCCGGTCTTTCCGCTACACAGATCTGCATACCAAAGGCTCTGGCCAGGGCTGCAGTCGCCTGACCCAATCCGCCATAACCGACGACAGTAAAGGTCTTGCCGGCCAGACTTTGGATGGGTTGCTGATGCAGACAAAATACCGGGCTGCGGCTCCAGTCGCCCCGATACACAGCCTGTTGTTGCAGGACAATCTGGTTATTCAGCGCCAGTAACAGCGCCATCGCGTGTTGCGGCACGGCGTCGAGCGCATAATCCCGCACATTACACACCTGAATATTTCTGGCCGTGGCCGCAACCAAATCGACATTATTGGTGCCGGTTGCAGCAACACAGATGAGTCTTAACTGCGGCGCCTGCGCCAGCACGCTGGCATCCAGCATCACTTTATTACTGATCACCACAGTGGCCTGCTGCAGTCGTGCCGGAAGTTCTGCCGCCATGGTGGAAGCATACAACTGCAGCGTGCTGTCTGGCAGCTGCAGTGCGGATAGATCAGCGCCGCAAAGCGTGTCCGCATCCAGTAACACTATGTGATGCATAAAAGTCTGTCCATCTTGAGTAAAAAGTTGCTTTTACCAGAGCATCACTCTAAAAATAAAGCACTTTTTAAACAGACCCGGAGTCGCTTTTGCCTTTTGCCTGCCGCAGACCAGAATCCAGACAAAGCTGGCGGAGTTTTCTCAGTGCCGGATTTCAGCTGTTGTTGGCTGCGCTTGTGCTGTGCGGACCCGTGCGGGCAGAAGCCAAAACTATTACTGTGGTCGCGGGCGCCTGGGGAGATTTCACCAAAGCCGATGGTTCGGGCCTGTATTTTGATGTGCTGCGTGCGGCGCTGGCACAATCGGACATTGAGCTGAAGATCCGCGTGACCAACTGGAAACGGGCCAAACAGATGTTTTACGCTGGTCGCGCCGATGTGTTACTGGCAGATTTTCGCGCTGGCAGTGACCGGCGTTTTGTGCCCGAATGGCATCTGGATATGGACCCGCCGGTGCTGATATTCAGTCTGCAACAGGTGACAGATTTGCAGGCACTGCGAGGCAAAACGGTGGGCTGGATGCTCGGCTATGACTTCGGTGATTATCTGCCAGTGGCGGTCAATGGCGTGGAAGTCTCTGCCGAAAAATTTGGTTTTGATATGCTGTTGTACGGTCGGTTGGATGCATACATCAGTTATCAGGACAATGTCCCCGATGAGCTGCGCACCCAGCTCAAGCACCGTCAGCTGGCAGCGGCTCAGGCGTTGTACCCGGTGTTTCAGAATACGTTTGCCGGCCGGCAACTGGCAGCTGATTTTGACCGGGGAATGCAGCAATTATATCAGAGTGGCCGGCTGCAACAGTTGTACGGACCGCATTATCGCCAGGCCGGTTTTCCACCGGCTAGCGATAAACCACATCCCGGTACATCGGCGCTAACTTCGCCAGCAAGCGGTTTTGCGCCGCGACCGGTACCTGCTGCGCTGTCATCACTTTGATTAAATGCGTCACCAGATTATCAAAATCAGCTTCAGTGATCTGAAAGCCGGTGTGGCTTTCCTGCATGGTCGCGCCAGTGTATTTACAAGGGCCGCCGCTGAGTTCACAGAACTGTTCAATCAACAACTTACGAAATCTGGCAATATCTGTGTCTTTAAAGTGATGCACGATTTGCTGGTCTTGTTCAATTTCCAGCAGCAGGCCGTCTACCAATTGTTCCAGCCCGGGGCCTGCGCCCAGTTGCTGGTACAACCAGTCTTTGGGTTCAGGGGTGTTACTACAGCTTGTCAGCATTAACAGCAAACAGGCCCGGATTAAAATGCCCATGTCGACTCCAGGGCCAGATAATAGCCTGTTTGATTGCGGAAAGTTGCGATGCTGCCAAGGTCAACATGACCGGCAACAACACTCAGATGTTTGTTGGCGAACCAGGCAACAAATAAGTCGCGCCAGTGGTCTTCGCGGGCGAACGCCAGTTCATCAGGTTTTTGTTTAAATTCAGCACCCAGTGCCCATTGCGGATTCAGTAACAGGACGGCGGAAAATTCGCCGACATATTGATAGCCATTGTCCTGGCCGGTGCCAAAGCCGAGCAATCCGGTTTGCAGCCCTTTGGTGGCTCTTAATGTGGCATTGAGTAACAGGTTCCTTCCCCAGACTGCATCCAGCCAGACTTTGCTGGCGGCCAGGTACAGGTCTGTGCCCTGGTCGTCCCGCGCACCCACGGCCTGTGGCACAGCAAAATCCAGTTGTTTTTTGTGTTGCAGGCCGATACTGATTTGCGGCATGGCGCTGTAAAGCAGTTCACCGGCAATTTTATATTTCAGGCCAATGATTTGTTGATTCAGTTCGCCGCCCATGCTGTCGAGCTGCAACTGCTGACGGCCAAGGCTGACTTCGTATTTATTGTCATAAGACAGGCCGATGCTGCGGCTATTGAGGGTAAAGTCGTCAACGCCGACCTGACTAAAAGCGCCGGTGACCGACCATTGACCGGAACTGCCATAACCGTTGATCACCGCCCAGGGCACAATACCGCCGCCGGCTCCGCCTTCGATACTGGTTGCACCGCCGGTGGCAATTACTTTACTGCCGGAAGCGCCAACCGGTAGACTGACAAGCAGTAGCAATGCTTTAAAAGGTAAGGATAATTTGCGCATTAGTCCCCGGGAAACCATTGGTTGTGTTGCTGCTGAAATTCGGCCAGCCACATAGTAAAGTCGGCTGCTTTCAGTGGTTTGGAGAAATAATAACCCTGCACTTTGTCAATACCGGCGGCCTGCAGTTTAGCCAGACCGGCCAGGTTTTCCAGGCCTTCGGCGGTGACCAGTAAACCCAGCCCATGCGCTAGTTCAGTCGTGGTCTGGACTATCAGTGCATCATTGGGATTATGCTCAATATCTTTGACAAAAGCGCGGTCGATTTTCACCTCGTGTACCGGTAAACGCTTTAAATAGGCCAGTGAAGACTGACCGGTACCAAAATCGTCGATCGCCAGTTCAATGCCCATCTGCCGCAGAGTTTGCAGGTTCTGGATCACTTGCTGTGGGTCCTGCATCACAGCGCCTTCGGTGACTTCCAGCGCGAGTGCGGAGGCGGGTAACTGATGTTGTTGCAGCAGTGCAGCGATTTGCCCCGGTAAGTCACTGCTGAGTAAATCGTAGGCCGACAGGTTGACCGCCACAGTCAGCTCAATGCCCTGATCTCGCCAACTCGCGAGCTGGCTAATCACCTGTACTATCATCCAGTCGGTCACCCGTGAAATCAGCCCCGAGTGCTCTGCCAGCCGGATAAACTCATCCGGCGGAATAAATCCGAGCTGCGGATGTTGCCAGCGGATCAGTGCTTCGGCTGAACCGGCATGGCGCTGACGCAAACTGACTTTGGGTTGATAAACCACAAACATATGGCCGGATTGTAAGGAAAGTGGCAAATCATGTAACAGAGTCAGTTCGCGCTGGTGGCTTTCATCCTGACCTGGTTGGTACTCAGCGATCAGCTGATGGCTGGCTTTGGCATGTACCATGGCGATTTCAACCCGGCGCAGCGCGTCATTGGCGTTTTGGCTGTAGGCTGGCACCTGATACAGCGCTAGAGCAAGTTTCAGATTCAGGCGCGAGTTTTCCAGACTGAAATCGTTAGACAGCTGTTGCTGTAATGTACTGAGGTCACTGAGTTGTATGGCCGTCGGGCTGACCAGCAGAAACTCATCGCCCCCCAGTCTGGCAATCATCGCCGCAACCGGGAACGCACTGCGCAGACGCTGTGCCAGCTGCTCGAGTAGGGAGTCGCCGTTTTTATAACCAAAAGCGTCGTTGACGTGTTTAAAATCTTTGATATTGACCAACAGCAGCCACAACGACTGGTTGCTGAGCAGCGTCGGCAGTTGCAGTTCAACCAGATAGCGGTTCGCCAGCCCGGTTAACGTGTCGTGTTGGGCCTGAAACAAAATTTGCTGTTCACGCTGGCGGATGTCGTGCTGCATTTTTTGTAAGGTATCACTGAGCAAGCCCACTTCACCGCGTTTGATTGCCGGTGGTGACAACGCCTGCCCCAAACCGATGGCCCTTGCGAACTGAGTCAGTAATTGCAGCGGTTCAGTGATACTGCGCGCCAATGTAACAGCAAACAGGACGGCAAGGGTCAGGCCTAAACCAAAAATTGCCAGCAACTGTGTCCGCGCCTGCTGATAATTCTCCTGCCAGGGGGCTGTCGACAGATGCAATAAGGCATGGATCGAGCCGGCCCGGTCCAGGACTTTTTGTGTGGTCAGTACCGGCAGGTCCAGCACTGCTAATTGTTGGTCCTCGCCCGAGGTTGTCAGACTACTGTGGACTTCGTTTGGTAAGGTACTGGCCAGTAAATCCGCATCCGGCGTACCGCGACCAAACACAAAACTGATATCAAGGTCAGTGAGGGCTTTGATTTGATTGGCCAGAGCGGTGTCGAGCGAAAAGCCCATCGCGACCCAGGCAATCAGTTGCGGGGCTTTCACCGGCACCATAACCATCTGATAGGCCTGATCACCAATATGCACTATGTCGGACACTGAATCTTGACCGGATAACCGCATGTCTTTAAATAACTGACTGATTTGAGCCTGGCTGACCTGCTCGCCACTGCTGGCAATCAAATCGCCCTGTGGTGTCAGTAATACGGTCAAAGTTGCATCAATGCGGCTGCCATGATTCTCCAGTACAGAAGCGATAGTATCCTGTTCCCGTAGCGCTACCGCCTGCCGAAAGCCAAAATCGCTGGCAACCAGCCGGACAGAATTACTGAGCTGAGTCGCTCTGTTCGCTAAGGCTTCCTGGAAAACCCGGCTGGCAACATCGAGTGCCTGGCGCGCCTGCGCGGCACTGTCACGTTGCATGGCGCCAAGGGCTGCATAACCCATGGCGACAGTCATAAAGGCCAGCATGCCAAGCAACAACAGGATGAGTCGACTACGCAACGAATCTAACATGTCACCTCAGCAAACCGCTTCAGCCCTTGTTGTGGGCCCATGGCGGCTTCAGATACTGATTGTTCAATTGATACAATGAATTAAAGCATTTTTATCCGCAAGGATAAAGCTTAAAACCCTAGCAGCATTTCTCGCCTGACTCAAAGATCTCCGATGGAATCGCCGGCTGACAGGATCAATGGGTGTGAATGTTCGTGCGGGGCGAGCAACACGTCCCTAGGATAACCCAAACGAAAAAGCCGGCAGGTGCCGGCTTTTTTATAGCAAGGACCAGCTTAACTGCGACGACGCAGCAACAGCAGTGCCGGTCACAACAGCAGTGCTGTTGCCGGTGCCGACACAGCTGGACCTGCCACAT
>CBFGPY010000130.1:0-6918 GCA_965650755.1 uncultured Chromatiaceae bacterium
CGCTTTGATTGCTGTGATGATGGTGGTGGCCTTTGTGGTACTGATTGCGGTCAGTATGAGCGGGCGGTTACAGCTCGAATTGCAGCGCCAGATCAATTTGCAACAACGCCAGCAGGCGATTTGGCTGGCGCTTGGTGCTGAGCAATATATTCAGCGGTTACTGAAAAAGTCCGTCGCGGGCAAGGAAACCACTAACCTGAGTCAGGAATGGGCCACACAAGGGGCGGTCTTTCCGGTGGAGCAGGCGACAATTAGCGGCACTGTCACCGATTTGCAGGCTTGTTTTAACCTGAATTCGTTATTGCCGGCGGGCAATAATAATCCGGGTACTAACCCGGATGGCAATCCAGGTGGTAATCCAGGTGACAATACCGGCGGCAAGGACAACCCCAATAATGCAGGCGGTGACGGGGGCGCGACTGGCAACAACGGCAACGCAGCCAATCGGGGAAAACCCGGCCAGCAGACGCCGGCACAACAGGCATTTTTGCGTTTGCTCGAGCAAAATGCGCTGGATTTATCAATGCCGCCGGATTATCTGGTGGCGCGGGTGACCGACTGGCTGGACCCGGACAGTACGCTGCAAAGTGCCGGTGGCGCCGAAGAGAACGACTATGCCGCACTGGAGATGCCGTATTACAGTGCCAATAGTCTGATGGTCAGTAAATCCGAACTGCGGGTCATTCTGGATATGACACCGGCAGATTACGCGCTGGTCGCGCCGCTGGTTTGTGTGATCCCACAGGTCAGCACGCTGCAGCTCAACGTCAATACGATGACAGAACAACAGGCACCGGTATTAGCCGCATTGATCCCGGGCTTAAGTGAAGAAGACGCCAAAAGCGTCATTAGCGGCAGACCAGAAAAAGGCTATGACAGCGTTGATGATTTTTTCAGCAGCAACAGTGCGGTGTTCAGTCAAACCCCGACCGCTGAAGTGAAGGCGTTGTTTGCCGTGAAATCGGCATATTTTCAGGCAGAGATCAGTATTGATACTGCCGACAGTAATTTTAGTATGACCAGCCTGCTGAAACTGGATGATGAACAGGTGCAGGTCGTGGCGCGGCGCTTTGGAGGCCCAGGGTGAGTGAACAATTAATCATCAGACTTGGCAGTGTGCCGCAACAGCCGTTGTGGTGGCTGATCTGGTCGGCAACGTCGGCCGAAGTGATTGCCTCCGGGCAGCTGGCGGATGCCAGTGAACTGACCGGCCTGGCCGAGCGCATCGGCGTCAGCCGGCCTTTAACCGCTTTATTGCCGGCCTGTGATGTGGTGCTGAAAGAAGTGGCCTTACCGGGCAAACCGAACCGGCAAATGCTGCAGGCTTTGCCTTATATGCTGGAAGAAGAGCAGGCCGAAGATATCGAACAGCTTTTGGTGTTACCGGCGCAGACGATTCAGCGCGACAACCAGTATCTGCAGCAGGTCGCCGTGCTTAGACGCAGCCTGCTTGAGCAGTGGCTTGAGTTGTTACAACAAGCCGGTTTTGCGCCGCGCCGTTTATTGCCGGACGCGCTTTTATTACCACTCATGGAACAGCCGGTTGCTGTGCAGCTCGGCAGTCAGTGGTTGCTGCGCCACGGTGACTGGCAGGGCAGTTGTATTGATGACAGCTGGTGGCCGGATTATCTGCAGCTGGCGGCATTACCGGAAGTGCTGAGTTACAGTCCCTGGCCAGACAGCTGCAATGCCCAGCCCCATCAGCTGGCGCCGGCGGAGTTGCCACTGGCCTTGCTGGCTCAGCGGCTGGAAACGGTGTCATTTAACCTGCTGCAGGGTGTTTATACGCCGAAGAAAGCCAGTAACAAATATTGGGCGCAGTGGCGCTTAAGTGGCAGTCTGGCTGCGGCCTGCGCTGTGTTGTATTTGAGTCTGGTTGGCGCGGAAGCCTGGCAGTTCAGCCGGGAAGCGACTGCAGCCCGCGCTGAGGCCAGCGCTTTGTATAAACAACAGTTTCCGCAGGAACGCATCGTCAATCTGAAACGTCAGGTTGAACGCAAACTGGCGGCCAGCGGGGCGCAGGGGCAGTATAGTTTGCTGGCCATGCTCGGTGGCATGACACCAGCCTTGGGCGGTGCTGAACCTGTGGTGCTGAATAACCTGAAATACGACAGTAAAAAATCTGAATTAAAGCTGCTGGCCACTGCCGGAAGTTTTCAGCGTTTTGAAGCGTTAAAAGCCCAGCTACAGCAGCAGGGTTATCAGGTGGATCAGGGCGCGCTCAGTCAGATTGACGGCAAAGTGCAGGGCACGCTGACGCTGCGGAGCAAATCATGAAAGCAGTTTTATTATGGTGGAACAGCCTGCAACGCCGGGAACAGCAATTGTTAAGTGTGTTGGGTGTAGTCGGTGGTATAGGTTTGTTTTATGCGCTGGTGTGGTTACCACTGCATCAGGCCCGTGACAGTCAGGCGCTGGCGGCGAAGACCGCGGCTGAGCAGCTGGTCTGGCTCAAAGGCAAAATGCCACAGCTGGCCGCCGCGCCGGCTGGCGCTGCCGGCGGCAGCCTCAGTGACAAAGTGTCGCAAAGCAGTCAGCAATTTCAGATCAAAGTCAGCCGGATGCAGCCAAAAGACGAGCAGCTCGATCTGATGCTGGACGATGTGCCCTTTGAGCAATTACTGCGCTGGTTGCAGCTGCTGCAAGGCGAACATGGCGTGCGGCTGGTGCAGCTGGAAGTCACAGATACCGACATGCCGGGTGTGGTTCGGGTGCGGCGCCTAGTGTTGGAATAGCTGTTGGAATAGTGGCCGAAATAACACGAATTGCCAGATGACCGCAGATATGGTCGCAGGAATAAAGAGAGATTGATGAAGAAGTTCGGATTTATCGTCACTGGCATGCTGGCCTATGTGATTTTTATGGCTGTGTTGACGCCGGCCTCGGTCTGGCTGAAATTAGTTTCGCTACCGCCGGAAGTACAGCTCGGCAAAGTACAGGGTACTTTGTGGCAGGGGCAGATTGATGTATTGTCGCGGCCGCCGGTTTATCTGACTAACCTGCGTTGGCAGCTGGAGCTCTCGTCATTATGGCGCGGCCAACTCGGTGTACAGCTCAATGCCGGTGATGTCAAAGACGACAGTCAGCCTTATCTGAATCTGAGTGGTCAGGTAAGCCCTGGCAGTTATGCGTTAAAGCAGGCGACGCTACGCTGGCCGGTGGCTGGCATTATGCGTAATCTGCAGCTGCCGATGCCGGTGGATGCCAGCGGTGCTATCGTGCTGAATATTAAAAACTTTACCAAAGGCGAGCCTTATTGCTCTGCCTTAGATGGCAGCGCCAGCTGGCAACAGGCAAGGTTAAAATCGCCAATCGGCTGGCTGGATTTACGTCAGATAGACGCCACGCTGAGCTGTGAACAAGGCAATCTGCGGCTGGTGACAAAACCAGATAACCCACTGGCATTAGCAGTGACAGCCGACGTGATGGCTGGTCGTTATCAGTTGGCCGGTACGTTAAAACCGGATGCCTCGATGCCCAAAGAAGTCCATGAAGCGATGCGTTTTGTGTCACAACCGGATGCCGAAGGTCGTTACACCATTCAGTTCGGTGGCCAGATCCGCACGCAGTAGCCCTTGATAAATTAGAAATATAAGTGATAAAAATATTATAAATTAATTAACAAGTTGTATATTTGTAGGTCCGTGTTATTGGTGTTCATGCAGATTGTCTGCACGAATATTAACAAGGACTTTTAGAATGAAATTAAATCAGCTGACGGCTACGCTATGTTTAACGATATGTGCATTTTCAGGATACGCACAAAACAATGAAGAGCTGGTTACTGGTTCGCTATTAAACGGCCACAGCATTGTAACGCCAGAATACAAACATATTAGTGGTGATATTAAACAGTATCTTCTCGATAATGGCCTGACGGCAGACAGCTTGTTAGACAACAAAGAGCTATCCGATGCAAGCAAAGAACAATTGTCAGCTGCCCCACCTACCTGGACTGACTATATAAGTTTTAACATGACAGCGATGCAATTTATTAACAGAACTACGGAATGTCGTTGGGCAATAATGGTTGTTTATGCTTCAACCGGGTACAGTCAAGTTTTCCATCATCGTGCTGAGCCATTCGTATCATTTGGTTATCCACCAGGCCCGAGTATTGGTAAAAAAGGAGGTTGGGTGACTAAAGAAGCACTAACAACCTTGCCATGTACAGATACACCACCGGGTATCCCATTCTAAATTAATTTCCAAAAAAAGAAGCCTTCCACTTACTGTGGAAGGCTTCTTAAATTTAATGTACCGGCGCTGCCAAAATATCTGCCACTAAATCCCGGTAGTCGGTGATGGCCGGAAATTCCTCAATCTGCCGCACCGGCTGCTGGCTGTCCGGATTGGCGACTGCCAACAGATGGGCAATACCAAACTGCTGTGCCGCGTGCAAAATCGGCAGGCTGTCGTCGACAAACAAGGTGCGTTTGGCGTCAAAACCAAGCTGGGCCTGTAGCTGTTGCCATAATTCCTGTTGTTCTTTGGTCACGCCAAATTCGTGGGTTGAAATCAGTTCGTCGATATAAGCAGCAAGCGGCGTCAGTTCGACTTTTAATGACAGGCTGTCCGGGTGCGCATTGGTGACCAGCACGATACGGCGGCCACTTTGCTGCAGCGCCTGCAGGAATGCCGGCGTGTCTTCACGCATGGCGATTTTGTTGCTGATTTCGCGTTTGAGCGCAGTGATCGGTAAATTCAGCCGGCGTGTCCAGTAGTCGAGGCAATACCATTCAATTTTGCCCTGCAACACGGCGTATTCAGCTCGCAAGGTGGTGCGGGCTTCGGCCTCGTCGATGCCGGTGAGTTCACTCCAGCGTTTGGGTAAATGCTCCAGCCAGAAATGGTTATCAAAATGCAGGTCGAGCAAAGTGCCGTCCATATCCAGTAAAACAGTATCGATCGCCGACCAATCCAGCATAGGTTTTTCCATCTTTCCGATTTATAGTAGTGCAGGCAAAGTGAAGTGCCATTGTAGCAGAGGCAGAGCTATGGCGGACAAACCGCATTCAAGGCAAAAACCGCGCATTCTGGCGCAGGAAATCGTGGCACAAAGCCGCCTGTTTAAGATTGAACAAGTGCAGTTGCAATTCAGCAATGGCGAAGAGCGTTTATTTGAGCGGATGCGCGGTTCCGGTCGCGGTGCTGTGATGGTGGTGGCCTGCCCGGATGCGGAGCATTTTTACCTGATCCGTGAATATTGTGCCGGCACCGATGATTATCAGCTGGGCTTTCCGAAAGGATTAATAGACCCGGGCGAGACGGCCCTGCAGGCCGCTGACCGCGAACTGAAGGAAGAAGCCGGGTTTGGTGCAAGCTGGTTGCACGAGCTGCGTAGCGTCGCGCTCGCCCCCGGATATTTTAATGCTACAATGCAGATTGTGCTGGCCGGCGGCCTTTATGCCGAGCGGCTGGAAGGTGACGAACCCGAGCCATTAGAACTGGTGTTATGGCGCTGGGACCAACTGGACGAATTGCTGGCACAGGCCGATTTTACTGAAGCTCGCAGCGTGGCCGCCTTATTCCTGGCCCGCAAATATCTGGACAGCCACCCCGATGTTTTTAAGTAAACTGCTCGAACCGGTAAAAGCCACAGCGCAACAAGCGGGTGAACGTTTGTGGCAGATGTATCTCAGTGGCGAAGTTCAGGCAGAGACCAAGGCGGATAACAGCCCGGTGACTGCTGCCGATTACGCCGCCAATCAAATCATTATTGAACAGTTATCCGAACTGACCCCGGACATCCCGGTAATTTCTGAAGAAAGCCATCTGGTGCCGCTGGCACAACGCCAGCACTGGCCGCGCTATTGGCTGATTGATCCGATGGACGGCACGCAGGAGTTTGTCGCCCGCAGCGGCGATTTTGCCGTCAGCATCGCGTTGGTTGAGCATGGCTGGCCGGCCCTTGGTGTGATTTATTGGCCGAAAGAACAAGTCTGGTACTACGCGACGCGTGGCCATGGCGCTTTTAAACAACAACGCCATCTGATTAATCACATCAAAGTGCGGCAGCACCAGGAGGGCGACCCGCTGCGCATTGCGGTCAGTCGCCGCCAGCCCCAGCACCTGATCAGTGCCTTACTAGCACCGCAGCAACAGGCTGAATTTATTGCGCTTGGCAGTTGTTCACTGAAAAGTTGTCTGGTGGCGGAAGGTGGTGCGGATTGTTACATGCGGCTTGGCCCGACCGGCGAGTGGGACACTGGCGCAGTGCATATCATTGTCGAAGAAGCTGGTGGCCGTATTCTCGACAGCCAGTTTTTTCCACTCAGTTACAATCAGCGCGAAACTTTAGCCAATCCGGACTTTATGGTGATAGGGCAGTCGACTTTGGCATGGCACGAACTTATCCAGCCACATCCGACTCCGCGCCCGATAACCGGCTAACTTCCGGCAGCACTGGTTGCTGTTGCTCCAACCGGGCGTGCCAGTGCTCTGCCGGTGCCGGCCGGCCAAACAAATAACCTTGCAGCAGCGGAAAACCGAGTTTTGCCAGAAACTTGCGCTGAATGTCATTTTCCACACCTTCTGCCACTGTGGTCAGATTCAATGCCCGGGCCAGTTGCAACGTGGTATGCAGCACTTTAATTTGCTGGCGGTGATGCGGAATGGCTGCGACAAAACGCCGGTCAATTTTCAGCGTATCCGCCGGCATATCCACTAACTGACTGAGCGATGCGTGGCCGGTGCCAAAATCGTCGATGGCAATGCTGAAGCCGTATTGGCTGAGCGCTCGCAGCCGGGTGTGTAAGGCCGGTTGTTGTGTGGCGAAATGGGTTTCAGTGATCTCCAGCTGCAGCCGTTTGGTCAGCCAGGGATAATGCGCGCTTTGTGCCAGTAAATAGGCAAAAAAGCTGTCGTCGAGTAATTCCGGGCCGGCCAGATTGATGGCGATCGGATAAAACCAGCGCC
>CBFGPY010000131.1:0-6909 GCA_965650755.1 uncultured Chromatiaceae bacterium
TGTTGCTTTAACGCTGAGGTAAAAAACATAAAACTTACTCCGTCGTGATCAGGGGGATCTGATTAATTCAGAGGCAAAACACAACGGTCCTTCGGTGATTGCCGCGACAAATGCTGCGGATCTGGCGAGTTATCTGCAAGTTAACCAGCCGGCGCCTGCTTATCTGCTAAGCGCCGGACTGAGTATCTGCATATCTTGGCATAAGAACAAAAAGGCTGACAGTACGACTATTGTCTCAGGTCAAACAGCCTGTTGATTTACTGCGCCCGCACATCCTGTTGCAGCCGCTCTATCGCCGCTACGACTTGTTGTGCTGCATCTTCCATCTGACCAAGTGCACGCGCTAGGGCTGCGGTATCACCATTGCGACCGGCCTGCACCGCTTCACGGGCTGCCTGATGCATGCCCCGGTGCGGGCTTTCGATGCTGCGGAAACTGCTGAGCTGGCCATAATGCTTGGCGCCATAACCACCACTGCCGCACCATTGCTGAAATTTTTGTTCAGCTTGTGAAGCAGTCAGGTCACGTTGTTGGGCAATAGCCTGATAAACACTGGCTTTCCAGCTGACATAGTCCATTTTCAGGCCATCTAAATAGGTCAGCGTCGTGGTGCTGCGGATCAATTTTTTCATCGCTTCCGAGCGGTTAATAACTTCGTTGACCACTGAATCAATTTGTTTAGATGACAAGGACACATCGGCAGCACTTTGCTGGCTGTGCGACACCATGGTTTTGATGTTATTGGTTTGTTCTATAACTTTACGGATCAGGCTTTCAATTTGTTTACTGGCTTCATTGGCTTTACCGGCGAGCTGGCGGACTTCGTCGGCAACGACGGCAAAACCACGGCCTGCTTCACCGGCCCGCGCTGCTTCGATGGCGGCATTGAGTGCCAGTAAGTTGGTCTGGTCGGAAATTTCCTGAATACTGGAGATCAGCTGATTGATGGAGCTGGCAGTGCCGTCCAGTACTGCTGCGGTCGCAGCGCTTTGGTTGGCATGTTCAGTAATTTGCACGGCGCGGTCTTCCAGGGTGCGGATGGCGCTTTGGGTTTGCCCAAAAATATCTTCCAGTCTGGCCAAAGCTGTGCGCTCAGCGATCAGGTCCTCGGCATGGCGCCCCAGACTATTGCGAACCGCGTTCAGTACTTCACCACCTTGCAATTGCAATTCCTGCCACTGGTTTTGCTGCTGTGCTGCGGCATACTGTTGTAGTTGCTGTTCGAGCTGGGTGAGTTGATGTTCAAACTGTTGTGTGCTGTCCCTGGCCTGGCGTTGTGCTTCTTTGAGCTGCTCTCTGAGTTGTTGATTTTCTTCTTTCAGCGCACGATTAAAAAACATGAGATTCCCCGACTTCTTATTATTGAAGAACCATCCTAAGACAAGGTTCAGGTGCTGAAAAGCCCCTACACGGGTAAATGGATTAAGAAAGCCGGATAATTTACTTTGTTGAGGCTGCAATCAATAAAAAAAGCACCCGGAGGTGCTTTTCTATGCGAAATGAGCAGGCTAAATCACGCCAGCGCCAGTTGCTGCGCCAGATAATCGTCGTAGCTACCGACAAAGTTACGCACGTCATTATCGGTAATTTCGATAATGCGGGTAGCCAGCGAGGACACGAATTCGCGGTCATGGCTGACAAACAACAAAGTGCCTTTAAACAATTCCAGCGCCAGGTTCAGCGACTCAATTGATTCCATATCTAGGTGGTTGGTTGGTTCGTCCATGATCAGGATATTCGGCCGTTGCAGCATCAGTTTGCCAAACAACATCCGGCCTTTTTCACCACCAGACAACACTTTGACTTTCTTTTTGATGTCGTCCTGGCTGAACAGCAAACGGCCGAGGATACCGCGTACGGCCTGCTCGTCGTCTGATGGTTGTTTCCAGTAAGACATCCAGTCAAACAGCGTCATTTCTTTCATCTCGCCGGCGAATTCGTATTCGTGGTCCTGCGCGTAATAACCGATATTGACGTTTTCCGACCATTTCACCAGGCCGCCGTCGACCGGATATTCGCCAACCAGACACTTCAGCAGCGTGGTTTTACCGATACCGTTGGCGCCAAGGATGGCGACCTTTTCGCCGACTTCAATCATCATGCTGACGTTTTTCAGTACTGGAGTTTTGTCAAAACCTTTGCTCAGACCTTCTACTTCCAGTGCCAGACGATACAGCTGTTTCTGCTGTTCAAAGCGGATAAACGGGTTAACGCGGCTGGAGGCTTTGACCTCTTCCAGCTTGATTTTGTCCATCTGCTTGGCGCGTGAAGTCGCCTGACGGGCTTTGGAGGCATTGGCTGAGAAACGCGCCACGAAGGCTTTTAATTCATCAATCTGGGCTTTTTTCTTCGCGTTGTCCGACATCAGACGTTCACGCGCCTGCATTGCAGCCAGCATGTATTCGTCGTAGTTGCCCGGATATAACCGCAGTTCACCGTAGTCGAGGTCGGCCATGTGGGTACAGACGCTGTTTAAGAAGTGACGGTCGTGCGAGATGATAATCATCGTGCTGTTACGCTCTGCCAGCGTATCTTCCAGCCAGCGGATGGTATTGATATCCAAGTTGTTGGTTGGCTCGTCGAGCAGCATGATGTCCGGATCGGCAAACAGCACCTGCGCCAGCAACACCCGCAGTTTCCAGCCTGGTGCTACCGCGGACATCGGGCCAAAGTGTTGTTCTACCGGAATACCGACGCCTAATAACAATTCACCGGCACGGGATTCTGCGGTGTAACCATCCATCTCACCAAAAGCGACTTCCAGATCGGCTACTTTCATGCCGTCTTCTTCAGTCATTTCGGCGCTGGAATAAATGCGGTCGCGTTCGGCTTTGACCTGCCACAGTTCGGCGTGGCCCATGATCACGGTGTCGATAACACTGTATTGTTCAAAGGCGAACTGATCCTGGTGTAACTTGGCGACGCGCATATTTGGCTCAACCATAACGATACCGCCAGACGGGTCCAGTTCACGGCTCAGGATCTTCATAAAAGTGGATTTACCACAGCCGTTGGCGCCGATCAGGCCATAGCGGTTACCTTGACCGAATTTAACCGAAATGTTTTCAAACAGCGGCTTGGCGCCGAATTGCATCGTAATATTGGCAGTAGAGATCACAGTCAGGGGTTCCTGTTGGCCGGTCGGGCCCGTTAGCGTGTTAGCAAAAAAAGCCCGGCGCATGGCCGGGACAAAAAGCGCGCTATTATAGCGGCTAACCCAAATTTTTGCTACGCCGGCATACAGCAAAGCCGGTAGATCACAAAAGTTTCACTAACCAAAACGCCGCCCCAGGACAATACAAAGCACCACCAGCGCCGCGAGCCCAAGTTGTGTCAGAGTGATGTGCTCACCGAGACACAAAGCGGCCCAGCCAAGGCCTAAAAACGGGCTGAGTTGTTGCAGCTGACTGATTTGAGCGACGCCACCTAAAGATAAACCGCGATACCAGGCGAAAAATCCAAGAAACATCGAAAATACCGAGAGATAAGCAAAGCCCAGCCAGGCGGAAACAGAGATGGTCGCTGCAGGAATTGCCGGCAGCTGTGACAAGGTCCAGGGCAATGACAGTGGCAAAGACAGCACCAGCGCCCAGCAAATGACCTGCCAGCTGCCGAGTTCTTTTGCCAGCATGGCGCCTTTGGCATAAGCCAGACCGCAGCAAAGACAAGCCAGTAACAACAACGCATCTGCCAGTGCCAAAGTGTGGATATTATGCTGAGCCAGGCTATAACCGAGTACCAGCAGCGCTCCACAACAGGCAAACAGCCAAAAACCAAACCGGGGGACTTGCCGGCTCAGCCAGGCGCCAAAAATAGCGGTAAAAAGCGGCATCAGCGCTGTGACTAATGTGGCGTGGCTGGCATCAGTCCACTGCAAAGCCAACGCAGACAGCAGTGGATAGGCAAAAACGGCGCCAACAGCGACTACCAATAAACCGGGCCAATGACGCCGCGCTGGTAATCGTTGATTTAAGGCGACTAACAATAGCAGGCTTAAGATGCCGGCAACCGCAGCACGGCCGGCACCGACAAACACTGGCGGTAGCTCCAGCACCGCCATGCGGGTGGCAACCAGCCCGCCGGAAAACATCAGTACGCCGCTTAATCCCCAAAAATAAGCGACGCTCACTGGTGATAGCGCCTGAGTGTTGACTGTGTTCTTTGGCAAAACCTGCTCTGACATAAAAACTCCCTGCTTTGCACCTGCAATCTGATCTGCGACTGACAATAACGCAGAAATACCTGTACACTCAGGACAGTTGTCTAGGTTAATTTCAAACTGTACTGGCTGTTTAGCCATGACAGTCAGTAACAGGCGGGAGAAGAGCCATGCAGGTGGCGTTACAGGATTTTCAGCTCGACAGTGCAGCCGCACAGGGCCTGACTCAGCAGTTGCTGCAACAAAGTAAACAACAAATTCAGCAAGGCAGCTGGCCGGCGGGTGCCCGTCTGCCTTCGGTGCGCGCGCTGGCTGCGTTTTTAGGCATCAGTAAATTTACTGTGGCGGACGTATATGAGCGGCTCAATGCCGAGGGGTTGGTGTTAAGCCGGCCGGGCAGCGGGGTTTTTGTCGCGAGGCGCAATCCGGCACTGCAACTACAGGAAAACAGCAGCCCAAGCGAGCTTGCCGGTGAAGTGGCGTTGATGCGTCAGACTTTACAGCGCGAAGTGCATTGGCTAAAGCCAGCGGCCGGTTGGCTGACACCGGATTTTCTGCCCCAACAGGAGATCCGCGCGGCACTGAAAGAAATAGCCCGGCAGGAACAGGCGCTGACGGACTATGGCCCGGCGCAGGGTTATCTGCCGCTGCGGCAGTACCTGGTCAACCGGCTGGGTGAACTACGCATCCCGTTAGCGCCACAGCAACTGCTACTGACCAATAGCGCGACCCATGCGCTGGATTTAGTGCTGCGCCTGCTGCTGAAACCCGGTGACAAAGTGATAGTCGATGACCCGGGTTTTTACAATTTTCAGGCGATGTTACGGCTACACCAGCTGGAGCTGTTGTATCTGCCCCGCTGTACTGATGGCCCGGATTTGGTCGCGCTAAGTTCATTGCTCAGTAGCCATAAAGTGCGGGCCTATCTGACCAATTCCGTATTGTCCAATCCGGTTGGCACTTGCGTCAGTCCGCCCAAAGCGGTGCAGGTGTTGTCTTTGCTGAAACAACATCAGGTACTGCTGATTGAAGATGATATTTACGCTGATTTTGAGCAACAACCGGCGCTGCGTTATGCCAGCCTGACCGGCTTGCAGGAAGGTGTGTATCTGGGGAGTTTGTCCAAGACTATCTCTGCTGATTTGCGGGTTGGTTATATCGCCGCCTCGCCACAGTTAATTGCTTCCTTAACCGATTTAAAGCTCATCACCAGCACTTCGAGTCCAGCCACTGTTGAACGCGTGGTGTATCAGGTGCTGACGAGCGGCAGCTATCGGCGGCATTTAAAACAACTCCATCAGCGCCTTGATACTTTACGTCGTGACGTGGTGGCCTGGTTTGCAGCACGTGATATCCAGCCCTGGTATTTGCCCGATGCCGGTTTTGCCTTGTGGTTACGCCTACCACAAGGCGTCAGCAGCCGGGCACTAACAGCGTACGCTGCCAGCCGGCAAGTCGTGCTGGCGCCCGGGCCAAATTTCAGTCAATGGCCGGACGCCGACCAGTTTATGCGGGTCAATATCAGTCAATGTGCGGATCCTCGGCTGTGGCAGGTGCTGGATGAAGCCCTGGCGCAGGTGCAGCACGCCTAATGTCCAGCACAAACACAAAAAAACCGGCCAGAGCCGGTTTTTTTCCAAGCAGCAGTATTAACCCTGCGCTTTGGCCACTGCGTCTTTACACAGCTGGGTAATACGGTCCCAGTCACCGGCAACAATCGCATCATCCGGCACAATCCAGCTACCGCCCACACAACGCACATTTGGCAGCGCCAGATATTCCAGGAAGTTTTTCTCGTTGATCCCACCTGTTGGGCAGAAACGGATATCCGAAAATGGGCCGTGGATCGACTTCAGCGTTTTGACGCCCCCTGCTGCTTCCGCCGGGAAGAACTTGAAGTGGGTGTAACCCAATCCTGTGCCTTCCATCAGTTCAGAAATAGATGCAATGCCCGGGATTAACGGAATAGGCGCTTCTTTACCGGCAACCAGCAGTTCACGGGTCAGGCCCGGGCTGATAGCAAATTTGGCACCGGCTTCTACTACTTTTTGCAGCTGATCAGCAGTGGTGACAGTGCCGGCGCCGACGATAGCATCCGGAACTTCTTTGGATAACAGCGCAATAGCTTCCAGCGCCACAGGAGTGCGCAAAGTGACTTCCAGTACCTTGATACCGCCGGCCAACAGCGCTTTCGCCATGGGCACAGCTGTAGCCAGATCTTTAATCACGATCACCGGAACCACCGGCCCCTGTGCAAATAAGGTGTCTGGTTGTAACTGCCAGTTAGAAAACGACATAATCAGCCCGCCAATTTTTGTTTTAAATAAACTGCACAGCCCAGTAAGCCCGGTTGCTCTGCAGTGACGATGTAAGTTGCGATTTGCCGGTTGAACGCCGCAAAACGTCCTTTGGCTTCAAATCTGCTGCGAAACTCGCTTTGTTCCAGTAGCGGTAATAATTTCGGCGTGATACCACCGGCAACATAAACGCCACCGAAGGTACTTAACGTCAGCGCCAAATCACCGGCCAGACTGCCAAGCGAGGCAAAAAACTGGGCGACAACCGCCTGGCTTAGCGCACAGCTGCCATCGAGCGCCTGCTGACCAATTTCTGCTGCTGTTTTGGCCGGCACATCCAGCTGCTGGTAGGCAGCGAGTGCCAGATAAAGGCTTTCCAGGCCAGGGCCAGATAACAACCGTTCTGGTGAGACATGGCCATAATGCGCAGCCAGATACCGCTGGATAAACCAC
>CBFGPY010000132.1:0-6900 GCA_965650755.1 uncultured Chromatiaceae bacterium
GGATCCATGATTTATTAGTCGCCGCTCAGTTGCCGGTCACGCCACCGCCCGGGATGGCGATTGCGGATTTCCTGCCTTATATGAAAACCGATAAGAAAGTCAAAGCCGGTCAGATGCGCTTTATCTTGTTGCAACAACCCGGACGTGCCATCATCGTCGATGACGTGACAGAACAAGAATTAATTCAGGTATTTGGCACCTTACATGGCTGATTTACATCAAAAACTGGCGACGCTGCAGGGCTTGTTGCCGTCGCAGCGTCAGTGGCTGGAACGACTGGTATTCCAGCTGGAATTTAATCCCTATCAGTTGATTTATCTGGTTGGTGGGCCGGGCTCGGGCAAATCTACTCTGACTCTGGCGATCGCCGATTTGTTGTCCGATGAATTTAATCTGGCCTTGTTAACCGTTGAACCTGAACTCAGCGCCGGCAAAATCCGTCAGCATTTGCTGGAGCAGTGGTTTGGTCATGGCACCGTCACTGACAAGCCGTTGCTGAGTCTGATTGGCGATCGTGAAAGCCGGCAGCCGTTGGCTTTGATCCTCGATCAGGCCGACTATTTACCGCAGGAGTTGTGGGCCGAACTGGCTGATGTGCCATGCCTGGTGATTGCAGCTGCTGAACAAGCAGATGCCCATGCCGAACTGAATCTGCCGCTGGCGCCTGTGACGATGGAAGATGCCGAAATGCTGCTGGCTGACAGCGCGTTCAGCACCCTGACTATTGCCGAGCGGTTGGCCCAGGCGCAAGGTAATTTGCATGTGTTGCTCAATCCGCAGCTCGCAGCCAAAGCCACACGACCAGGCCATACCAAAGTGCAAACCGCTTCGATCGCCGGCCCGTTGTGGGTGTTTACCGTTGGGATGGCGGTTATCGTTGGCGTCGTAGTGTTTTGGTTCTGGACTGAACGTCAGCTCCAGCAAGGGCCTGCCATTGGCACTCTGACTTATCTGCCGGAAGAGCAGGAAGTCGCCACTGTGGTTGCGAACGTCAAAGAGGCGCCGCCACCGCCGCCAGCGGAAAAAGCCGTGGTGGAACAGTTGGTGAATCAGCTGGAAAAAGCTGAACGTGGTACAGCAGAAGTGAAAGGGCTGGAAAAGCCTGTTGATTTTACTGAACAGAATGTCAGCTCCACACCAGTGACTGAGCCGGAAACTCCGACGGCAACTCCTGTGGCTGAATCGACAGTTCAGGCCGAAAATCCGCTTGAACCTGCGGCAGAAACCCTGCAGCAGGTTTCATCTTCGAACAGCGAGCAGCAAACCGAAGCTGTGGTACAAGTACCGGCTGAAAAACCTGTGACAACCGAAGCTGAACCTGATGACCTGGCCGCTGAAATCAGTGCCGACCGCACAGCACCAGCTACCACAACCGTCTTGCCGGCAGAAGCGAATGTCGAAGCGGAAATGGCCGCAGAGACAGCCGTTGCTGCAGCGCCAAAGCCGGCCGTCAGTGAGCCGGCGGAAGACTTAGCCGCCGAAGCCTCACAAGAACTGCAAAGCGTCACTGCGACGTCCAGCAAACCAACAGGTGGTTATCGTTATGCCGAGTCGGAGTTGCTGTCGTTGTCAGGCGCACAATACGCGCTGCAGCTGGTGGTGTTTTCTAACGACACTGCGTTACAGAGTTTCCGCCAGACTTATGGTCAGTTGCAAACTTATACCTATGAACGTACTAAAGATGGCAAACGTCAGTTAGTCGTGGTGATGGCGCCTTTTGCTGATGCTGCTGCTGCCAAACAGCAGGCGGCGCAGCTGCCGGCCCCACTGCAGCAGGGCTTTGCCAAGCCGCTCAGTGATATCCACAGTGAAATCAGTACTAACTAGTGGGTAGCTGCGTTGACTAAAGCCGTAAAAATTGTCAAACAACGGGCTTTCCTGAAATGGGCGGGTGGCAAATACAATCTGGCGGAAGCTATCCGCCAGCATTTGCCGGCTGGAGACCTGCTGGTCGAGCCATTTGTCGGCGCCGGCTCTGTGTTTCTCAATACCGACTATCCGGCCTATTTACTCAATGATATTAACGCTGATTTGATCGGTCTGTACCGTTTATTGCAAAGCCAGCCGGATATGCTGATACCGGCTGCCCGGCAGTTTTTCAGCGAACAAAATAACGACAAAGAACGGTACCTGCAACTTCGTCAGCAGTTTAATCAAAGTGTCGATCCGCTCGAACGCTCGCTGCTGTTTTTGTATCTGAACCGGCATTGTTTTAATGGCCTTTGCCGCTATAACCAGTCCGGTTTATTTAACGTGCCTTTTGGTAAATATAAAAAGCCTTATTTCCCGGAAGCTGAGTTATGGCGTTTTGCTGAAAAAGCGCAAAGAGCTGAATTTACCTGCCTGAGTTATCCTGAACTCTTTGCGCGGCTGCCGAAGCCGCCGACAGTGATTTATTGCGATCCGCCTTATGTGCCGTTGTCAAAAACGGCCAGTTTCACCTCGTATGCGAAAAACAGCTTCACTTTTGACGATCAGGCTGAACTGGCGAATCTGGCTGAAGCGGCGCAGGCTGCAGGCCATACTGTGGTGATTAGTAATCACGACACGCCGTTAACCCGAAAAATCTATGCCGGCGCCGAACTGGATTCAATTCAGGTTGGTCGTTCTATCAGTCAGAAGGGGAGTAGTCGTGGCAAAGTCGCCGAATTATTTGCCATCTACCGGCAGAAGTGACAATTCAGGCTAATACGACCCGCACTATAAGTACCAGTCCCAGTACAAAAACAATGGTCAGCACCACACCGGCAATGATGTAAGGTAAAGGGCTTTGCGCCTGGAAGTCCTGCTGACGTTGTTGTTCGGACTGCACGCCTACGAAGGCGCCAAATACCGCTTTGAAGATTTGTCTGAGTCCGGGCTTATGGCCAGTCATCAGTCTGTTGATCTGCTATTTGGATTCTTGATGGCTATGCAGCCGGTTCAGCAATTCAAGTAAATCAATAAAATGGAACTGCGTCGAGCGGCTTTGGCCTTGTGCCCAGCCTAACCAGCTTTGTTGCGGGGTATGTGTACATTGCAGCTGTAAACTTTCGATACCTGAATCAGTCACGATGCGTTGTTGTTGGCAGCTGGCCACAACTTTTTCGGTTCCAGTCCACTGCGAAGCAGCAAAAGCAATTGCCAGTGGCAACAGCAATAATGCGGATTTCACGAGCGTTGTCTGTTTCATCACTTCATCCATGCCAAGTTCACTGGTCGATTTTACGTCAGTGTAGATTTTGTCGCAACAAAAAAACCGGCGGCCTTGCGACTGCCGGTTTGGGTCGTGGACAAAGGCTGTTTTTATTATGATGTTTTATCTTTCTGTTTTCAGAAAGTCTTGCTCAAACTCAGAACTAAGCGGCCATCACACAGATTGCAGCCCGCACTGCCTTCGATATTCGTAGAAGCAAATTTCAGCTGGACGGCTGAACCTAACACAGTAGTGCCCAAGCCAACACTCCAGTCGAGATAAGCATCACCCCGTAATGGGCCGGCAGCGACAAAAGTATTGTATTGCGCATTATCTTCGAACTGGTTCTGGCCTAAGTGTAATAACAGGCTCAGGCTTTCGTGCAGTACGTAGGTGTAGTCGGCTGACAAGTAGTAATACTCGTTCACACCGGTACCAAAGTAGTCGTCAGAGTACGCAAAGCCAAGGACCAAATCTTTATAAATCAGCTTGGTATAGAATTCATTGAAGTTAAACTGGTCGGTTTGATTATCGCCGTTCGGGTAGCGGTATTGCATGGCACCGACGTCGATAGTCCAGTCTTCACTGATTTTGCCGGTCCAGCCGGCCAGAATGTCCAACTCCATCGAGCCGTTACCAAACTTGATGTTGGAACCCCAGGTCGACAGATAAAAACCAGAGTCAGCAGTCAGAGTGAAGCCACCCTGTAACGCCATGCCTTCGTTGGTCTGAGAAATACCGCGGAACAAATAATCAGACACATATCCGACGTTACCTGTCAGCGCGACGGCTTGTGCTGAACCCGCAAAACAGCTGGCAGCTAATACTGCGATAGCGCCCAGTTTTTTTCCCTGCTTGAACGAACTTGTTGTTTTAGTTGCCATTGTTGTCATTTGCTTTGCCCTTATCTGTAATGGTCGCAAAAGGTAATTCCATTTCTGTGCCATCAGTGAAAACAAATATAATTCAATAAGATAGACTTTATGTTTGTATTCTGCCAGCTGCTAATGAGCAATAATGGTGCAGCTTTGCTTGTTTTTTGGGCGCCTGGTCGACGACAACTTTAGTAAAGCGGCTGCGTTGCAGGGCTAAATCGGCTACAGTGACGGCTTTGTGGCGGGCCGCACGTCGGGCCGCATCGGAAAGGAGAGACGAATGTTACCGTTTTGGATCGCACCTTCGATTTTGTCAGCGGATTTAGCCCGCCTCGGCGATGATGTGGCCCGGGTGCTGGCTGCCGGCGCCGATGTGGTGCACTTTGATGTAATGGATAATCACTATGTGCCGAATCTGACGTTTGGCCCGATGTTATGTAAGGCCTTACGTAATTACGGCATTACCGCACCTATTGATGTCCATCTGATGGTGGAGCCGGTCGACAGTCTGGTACCGCAATTTGCCAAAGCCGGTGCCTCCATTATTACCTTCCACCCCGAAGCATCACGTCATGTCGATCGCACTTTGCAGCTGATTAAAGATGAAGGTTGTCAGGCGGGATTAGTGTTTAACCCTGCGACGCCGCTGAGTTATCTTGATTATGTGCTGGATAAAGTCGATGTGGTGTTGCTGATGTCCGTCAACCCGGGTTTTGGCGGCCAGAGCTTTATTCCGACCACTTTAGATAAATTGCGCCAGGCACGTCAGATCATTGATCAGAGCGGCCGGTCGATCCGCCTGGAAGTCGATGGTGGCGTCAAAGCTGACAATATTGCCGCCATTGCTGCGGCCGGCGCCGATATGTTCGTCGCCGGTTCGGCGATTTTCAGTCAGCCGGATTACCAGCAGGTGATTGCTGCAATGCGCGCTGAGCTGGCCACAGTACGGCCGGTATGATCAGACAATGCGTCAGGCGTGGCAAAGCCGGTTGAAGCGGTTATAATCGGCGCAATTTTTTGTTCGGACTGCCGGGCAGTTCACACACAGGACCTCAGATTTCATGCAGAAGACTTCGGCCAAACCTATTGTTTTATCCGGCGCCCAGCCGTCCGGTCAGCTGACTATCGGCAATTATCTTGGTGCGCTGCGCCAGTGGGACCGGATGCAGGATGACTATGATTGTCTGTATTGCATCGTCGATTTACATGCAATCACCGTCCGCCAGGAACCGGCGGCTCTGCGCAACGCGTCACTGGATTCATTGGCCTTATATCTGGCCTGCGGTATAGACCCAACACGTTCTGCGGTATTCATGCAGTCCCATGTGCCGGAGCACAGCCAGCTGGCCTGGGTGCTGAACTGTTACACTCAGTTTGGTGAACTGAGCAGGATGACCCAATTTAAAGACAAATCCGAGCGTCATAACAATAACGTTAACGCCGGTCTTTTTACCTACCCGGTACTGATGGCAGCCGACATTCTGCTGTATCAGGCCAATCAGGTGCCGGTCGGTCACGACCAGAAGCAACACCTGGAACTGGCACGTGACGTGGCGATGCGCTTTAACGCCTTGCATGGCGATATTTTTACCGTGCCGGAGCCTTTTATTCCGCCAGTGGCTGCGCGGGTCATGAGCCTGCAGGAGCCGACCAAGAAGATGTCAAAATCGGATGAAAATCCGTGGAACTTCGTCGGTTTGCTGGAAGATCCAAAAATGATCAGCAAAAAATTCAAAAAGGCGATGACCGATTCGGAAGATCCGCCACGCGTATATTTTGATATTGATAACAAGCCAGGTGTTGCCAACCTGCTGAGTATTTTGTCTGGTGTTACCAACAAATCTGTTGAAGCGCTGGTCAATGAATACGAAGGCAAAATGTATGGCCACCTCAAAGGTGATGTGGCTGATGCGGTAATTGCGCTGTTAGAGCCGGTACAGCAACGTTTCCATGAACTGCGTAACGACCAGGCCACTTTAACGCAAGTGATGCAGGCCGGTGCCGCGGAAGCGCGTCGTCGTGCGTCAGCGACACTGTCGAAGGTAAACGAAGCTGTCGGTTTTGTACTGCCTTAATCAATAAGGTGTTCAAACCAAAAGCCCCGCTTGCGGGGCTTTGGTATTTCTGTGCTCTGCCAGGTTGCTTACAAATAGGCTTTAGTAAAAGCTTCTTTGGATTCTTTGATATAAGCCCGGGCTTTTTTTGCATGGTTTTCCCATGCGGCTTTGTCGGCGCTGTCACTGAACGGGTTTTGTTCGGGTGCAATCGAACGCTCAAAGCGGTCGTAAAAAGTCAGGGCTGCAGCGGTGACCAAATTAAAGCGTTCTTTATATTCCTGCACACTTTCCAACTGTTCTGAGGTTTTCAGCAGATATTGCACCAGTTCAGTATTTTGTTCCCGGTCATGTAGTTGCTGCGCATGATTGGCTACATTTCCTGAAATTTCACTGCTGATGGCGGCGCGGATGCTGTCTTCTTTACTCATCACCCGGCCAAAGTTTTCCTGAGTGCGGGCAAGGCCGGCATGCTGAATATAACCACGCAGCTGTTTGTCCAAATCTTTGCGATAACTTTCCACCAGCTTTTGCATAGTGCCAAGCTCGTTATCCAGCGCATTGACCTGCTGCAGTTCTTTTTCCAGTTCGCTCAGGAAACGCTCCGCGTTTTCGTAAATTTTCAGCCCGTTTTGTTCGGCGAATTTGCGGTCTTTGCGGCTTAAGTCGGCATTTTCATAATTGGACTTATCAAAAGCTGCCGCGAGAAAGGACTTAAATGGTTCGGCAAAGGCAGCATAAGCGCCGCCTGTAACCACACTCAGCGTTGCAGTTGCCAGATCACCAAACGGCTTCA
>CBFGPY010000133.1:0-6841 GCA_965650755.1 uncultured Chromatiaceae bacterium
CCGCGAAGGTGGTCGTACAGTCGGCGCCGGCGTCGTCGCCAAAATCCTGAAGTAAGTATGAAGGATATAAAGGAATAAGCACATGGGTACGCAAGTTATTCGCATTCGTATGAAAGCGTTCGATCACAGAGTTCTGGATCAGGCGACTTCTGAGATCGTAAACACCGCGAAACGCACGGGTGCCCGTGTGCGTGGTCCCGTACCGCTGCCCACACGCACTGAGCGTTTTACAGTGCTGCGCAGCCCGCACATCGATAAGAAATCGATGGACGCATACGAGATCCGCACGCACAAGCGCGTTCTGGACATCATTGACCCGACCGACCTCACAGTTGGCGCGCTGATGAAGCTGGACCTCGCGGCAGGCGTGGACGTTGAAATTAAAATTGAGGATGCCGCTTAATATAAGTGGTGACTGGAGATTAAAATGAGAACTGGACTGATAGCACGTAAGGAAGGCATGACACGGATTTTTGATGACGAAGGTCGTCAAGTTCCGGTGACAGTGCTGAAGATCGACAACTGCCAGGTTGTTGGTGTGCGCACCCAAGAGAAAAACGGTTACGTGGCTGTTCAGCTCGGTGCCGGTACAGCAAAAGTAAAACGCACATCCAAAGCGATGCGCGCTGTTTACGGCGCTGCCAAGGTTGAGCCGAAAAAGAAAGTCGCTGAATTCCGCGTATCTCCGGAAAACCTGCTGGATGTTGGTGCGGAGCTTTGCCCAAGCCATTTCATCGTCGGCCAGTTCGTCGATGTTCAGGCAAAGACAATCGGTAAAGGTTTCGCTGGTGCGATGAAACGCTGGAACTTCGGTGGTCTGCGTGCCTCTCACGGTGTGTCCGTGTCTCACCGTTCTCACGGTTCGACAGGTCAGCGCCAGGATCCGGGCCGTACCTTCAAGAACAAGAAGATGGCTGGTCATTTCGGCGTTGAGACAGTGACAACACAGAACCTGAAAGTGGTCGGTCACGACCTCGAGCTGGGTCTGCTGCTGGTGCAAGGTGCTGTTCCTGGTCCGGATAGCGGCTGGGTCATGGTCAGCGATGCTGTAAAGCGTCCCGTGCCAGCTGATGTGCCAATGCCTGCTGGTCTGAAAGGCTCTGCAAAGGCAGTAAAAGCTGAAGAAACAACAACAGAAGCTCCGGCGGAAACACCTGCTGAAGCGCCTGCGGAATAAGTAACGAAAGAACAAAGGACTCTTCAAAATGAAAGTCGCGGTTAAAACAATCGAGAACAAGGAAGCCGGCCAGATCGAACTGGACGATGCCGTGTTCAATGTTGATGTAAAGGCAGCCCTGCTTCACCGCATGGTGAACTATCAGCTGGCAAAACGTCGCGCCGGTACACACGACACCAAGGAAATTGGTGAAGTGAGCGGTACAGGTAAGAAGCCGTTTGGTCAAAAAGGCGGCGGCCGTGCTCGTCAGGGTTCTCTGCGCTCCCCGCAAATGCGTGGTGGTGCGGTTGTGTTCGGCCCGACACCGCGTTCTTACGCGCATGATCTGCCGAAGAAAATTCGTTCACTGGCACTGCGTATGGCTTTGTCCGACAAAGTGAAAAACAACAAGCTGGTCATTCTTGATGCAGCTGTAGCCAAGGATCACAAAACCAAGCCGATGGCGGCTAACTTTGCGAAACTCGGCCTGACATCGGCACTGGTTCTGTGCGGTAAAGAAGTTGACGCTAACTTCGCTCGTGCGACAAACAACCTGCCGCGTATTGACGTACTGCCCAGCCAAGGCGCGAATGTCTATGACATCATCCGCCGCGACACGCTGGTGCTGACCAAGGAAGCTGTTGAAGACCTGACAGCCCGCCTGAAAGCATAAGGAAGTTGAAAATGGCTGCTAAAACAAAAAAGACAGACAAAGTACAAGAAGCACCGTGGATGTATGACATCGTCAGCCGCCCGGTTGTTACAGAGAAATCCGCACGTGGTTCCGAGCATGGTCAGGTCACATTCCGTGTGCCTCTGACAGCAACGAAGCCGCAGATCAAAACCGCTGTAGAAGTTCTCTTCGGCGTGAAGGTCAAAGGTGTGAACACAATCGTCAACAAGGGCAAGACAAAACGCTCTAAAGGCAAAATCGTGTTCCGCAGCGACGTGAAAAAAGCGGTTGTGACCCTCGTAGAAGGCTCAACCATCGACGTCGGCGCATAAGAATTGACGGCCTAGCCGTCATCCCGGTGAAAGCCGGGATCTAGTGAATAGTAAAGTGAAGAAAGGCTAAACAAATGGCTTTGAAAAAGTACAACCCCGTGACGCCAAGCCAGCGCGAGCTGGTTATGAGCGACCGTAGCGGTCTGTGGAAGGGTGGTCCCGAGCGCAGCCTGATCGAAGGTCAGAACAAGTCCGGCGGTCGTAACAACACGGGTCGCATCATGGTTCGTCACCGTGGTGGCGGTCATAAGCACAAATACCGTGTGATCGACTGGAAACGTCGCACATGGGATGTCGAGGCGACTGTTGAGCGTCTGGAATATGACCCGAACCGTACGGCACACATCGCTCTGATCGTGTACCCGAACGGCGACAAGGCTTACATCCTAGCTCCACAACGCCTGAAAGCTGGCGATAAAGTGGTTGCGGGCGAGAAGACAGACGTGAAGCCAGGCAATGCTATGCAACTGCGTAACATGCCGGTGGGTACGATCATTCACAACATCGAAATGAAGCCAGGCAAGGGCGGTCAGCTCTGCCGCGCGGCTGGTACTTATGGCCAGCTGGTTGGTCGTGATCAGGGCTATGCCCAGATCAAGCTGGCTTCTGGTGAACTCCGCGTTGTCCGTCAGGAATGCATGGCGACCGTGGGTGCCGTTTCAAACCCTGACCACCTGAACGAAAACACCGGTAAAGCTGGTCGTTCACGTTGGAAAGGTCGTCGTCCGCACGTTCGCGGTATCGTCATGAACCCGGTTGATCACCCGCACGGTGGTCGCACCAAAGGTGGTACACACTGGTCCTCACCGACTGGCGTACCTGCCAAGGGTTACAAGACACGTAGCAACAAGGCCACGGATAAGTTCATTATCCGCCGCCGTAAGAAGTAGGTTTGAGGGAGTTTTAAGAACATGGCTCGTTCAGTTTGGAAAGGCCCGTTTGTTGACCGTCACCTTCTGAAAAAGGTTGAGACGATGCGCGCTGCGACGAAGAAAGAGGTTATCAAGACCTGGTCTCGTCGTTCGACCATCCTCCCGAACTTTGTCGGATTGACATTTGGCGTTCACAATGGTCGCAAGTTTATCCCTGTTCTCGTGACTGACCAGATGATTGGTCACAAACTGGGTGAATTCGCACCAACCCGTACATTTGGCGGTCACGCTGGTAACAGCGGCGACAAAAAAGCCTCCAAGTAAGATTGGTTAAGTAAGGAAGTTAAAAATGGCTCAGGCAGCAAAGAAACCGCAGGCAGCAAAGAAGCAGCCCGCGAAAAAAGTAGAGAAAGACGCACCGAAGGCAGCATCAACTGCGCCGGTAGCTGAGGCTCGTGCATATGCCAAGTATATCCGTTCCAGCCCACGCAAACTGAACCTGGTGGCTCAGACAATCCGTGGCAAGAGCGCAGGCAAGGCACTGACCGATCTCGACTTCAGCAGCCGCCGCATCGCAATCGATGTGAAAAAGGTTCTGCAATCAGCTGTCGCCAACGCTGAAAACAACCACAACATGGACGTGGATCGTCTGTATGTGGCTGAAGCAACCGTTGGGCGCGCCATTAAAATGAAGCGTTTCATGGCACGTGCGCGTGGCCGTGGTGCGCCCATCGTAAAAGAATTCAGCCGTCTGACGATTGTCGTCAGAGAGCGCCAAGCATAAAGAATACATAAGGGTTTAGGAGAATATCTTATGGGTCAGAAGGTTAATCCAATCGGTATCCGCGTCGGTATCAACCGTACATGGGACTCCCGCTGGTTTTCGGATCGTAATTACGCCGATCGCCTGATTAAGGATCTCAAGCTGCGCGAATATGTACGCGACAAGCTGAAAGCTGCTGGTATCAGCAAGGTGATCATCGAGCGTGCCGCACAGAACACGAAAGTGACTGTACACACAGCACGTCCAGGCGTGATCATCGGCAAGAAAGGCGCTGACATTGAAAAACTGCGCAAGGATCTGTCTGACCGCGCTGGCAGCGATGTAGCACTGAATATTGTTGAAATCCGCAAGCCGGAAATCGATGCGCAACTCGTGGCTGAGGGCGTAGCCCAGCAGCTGGAGCGTCGTGTATCTTTCCGCCGCGCGATGAAGCGTGCCGTTCAGTCTGCACTGCGTCTGGGCGCACAAGGTATTCGTATCAACGTATCCGGTCGTTTAGGCGGCACAGATATCGCTCGTACTGAATGGTATCGCGAAGGTCGCGTGCCTCTGCACACACTGCGTGCAGACCTGGACTATGGATTCTCCGAAGCATCGACAACCTACGGGATCATCGGTGTGAAGGTCTGGATATACAAAGGTGACATTCTTGAGCACGACCCTATGGCACGTGACAAGCGTTCTGCCGATGGCACAACACCGCGTAACCAGGGTTAATTGAATTAGGTTAGTTGAAGAGAAAAGATCATGCTGCAACCAAAAAGATCAAAATTCCGCAAACAGCATAAAGGCCGTATCCACGGCAATGCCAAGGGCGGTTCGACACTGGCTTTCGGTGAATATGGCCTGAAAGCCCTGGCGCCTGAGCGTATCACAGCGCGTCAGATCGAAGCAGCACGTCGCGCTCTGACACGTCATATGAAGCGTCAGGGTAAAGTCTGGATCCGTGTGTTCCCGGATGTGCCGGTTTCGAAGAAGCCGCTCGAGGTTCGTATGGGTTCCGGTAAAGGTTCACCTGAATTCTATGTATGCCGCGTAAAACCGGGTCGTATCATGTTCGAACTCGGTGGTGTACCGGAACAACTGGCACGTGAAGCACTGGCGCTGGCTGCTGCAAAACTGCCGATCGCAACAAAATTCGTCGCCCGTATCGGCGGCTAAGTTAGAGAAGTAAAGAGGAGACCGCCATGAAAGCGGAAGACCTGAAGACAAAAACAGCTGACGAACTGAAAAAAGCTCTGCTGGAGCTGAAAAAGGAACAGTTCACCCTGCGCATGCAAAAGGCACAGGGCCAGCTCGAGAATTCGGCAAAAGTACGTCAAGTGCGCCGCGATGTTGCGCGCGTGCAGACGGCCCTGACACAAAAAGCGAATGGCGCGGAAAGCACGCCGGCTAAGAAAGCCGCTGCGAAAAAGCCCGCCAAAGCAAAAAAGACAGCCGCATAAGGCATAGGTAGGAGATAAAGAATGCCCCGTCGTGTATTAGAAGGCGTCGTTGTAAGCGACAAAATGGAAAAGACAGTAACCGTTCTGGTAGAACGTCGTTACATGCACCCGGTGTACAAAAAGTACATCCGTAAGTCTGACAAATTTGCCGCGCACGACGAAAGCAACGCTTTCCAGATCGGTGACCGCGTTCAGATCGAGGAATGCCGCCCGCTGTCGAAGAATAAACGTTTCACAGTGATCACGGTTCCGACCAAGGAAGCTGTAGCGAAAACAGCTGAAAAGAAAAAAGCCAAGGTAGATGCAAAAGCTGCTGAAGAAGCTGCTAAAGAAGCCGCCAAGGTAGAAAAGAAAGAAGCAAAAGCTAAGGCAAAAGCTGACAAGGCAGAAACCAAAGCGAAAAAGACAACAACAACCAAAACTACTAAAGCAAAAAAAGACGAATAAGCTTTAGTGTGAGATGAACGAGTAAAGAAGGCAGGATTGCTATGATACAGATGGAAAGCGACCTCGACGTAGCTGACAACAGCGGCGCGAAACGCGTGAAATGCATCAAGGTGCTGGGTGGTTCGATGAGAACAACAGCAAACATCGGCGACATTATTGTCGTTTCGATCCAGGATGCTATTCCCCGTGGCCGTGTGAAAAAAGGTGATGTGCACCGCGCTGTGATTGTACGCACGAAAACAGGCCTGTCACGTAACTATGGTGAACGTATCCGCTTTGATACCAATGCGGCAGTTCTGATCAACAAACAAAACGAACCGATTGGTACACGTATTTTTGGACCCGTGACCCGTGAACTTCGTAAGAACTTCATGAAAATCGTTTCTCTGGCTGCAGAGGTGCTGTAATGACACAACCAAAACTGAAGATTAAAAAGGGCGACCAAGTCGTCGTTTTGACAGGTAAGGACAAAGGCAAAAAAGGCGAAGTTCTGCGCGTGATCCCTGAGGATCTGCGTGTGGTTGTTGCCGGTGTCAATGTCGTGACCAAGCACGTGAAGCCATCCCAGACAAACGCTGGCGGCATTCAGAAAACAGAACTGCCAGTTCACATTTCGAACGTGGCAATTGCTGATCCAAAGTCCGGTAAACCAACACGCGTTGGTTTCTCGAAACTGAAAGACGGCAAGAAAGTTCGTGTGGCGAAAAAATCCGGCGAACAGATCGCCTAAGGTAACGGAAGAAAGATAAGAAAATGAAAGCGACAAAAACACGTTTTCAAACGCGCTACGAGAAAGAAATCAAGCCGGCTCTGAAACAGAAGTACGGTTACAAGAATGATTTCCAGATCCCGCAACTTGAGAAAATCGTTCTCAACATGGGCGTTGGCGCAGCGACAACAAACCGCGGCGAGATTGACTCCGCGTTTGATGACATGGCTCTGATCGCTGGTCAGAAACCGGTTGTAACATATGCTCGTAAATCCAACGCGTCGTTCAAAATTCGTGATGGCATGGCGATTGGTGTAAAAGTGACACTGCGCGGCCACCAGATGTACGAATTCCTGGATCGTCTCGTAACGATTACAATGCCCCGTATTCGCGACTTCCGCGGCATTAACGGCAAAAGCTTCG
>CBFGPY010000134.1:0-6839 GCA_965650755.1 uncultured Chromatiaceae bacterium
GCCTGCAGTTTAAACAAGCTGGGCACACCACCAAGCTGCGCAGCTTTTTGCTGAATTTCGCCGATAGTGGCCATGGTGACCCAGGCACCCAATAACAGGCCAAGCAGCGCCAGATTCGCCGCAGGTGTCTGATACATGCTCAGCACACCCACCGCCAGCACTAAAGCGCCAACCAGCCACAGACCCAAAGGTTTTAACAGCGGTTGCCATTGCTGTTGTTTCCAGCGCACCCAGGGCGCAAGGCCCAGCAATAGCGCAAATGGGATGGCCAGATACTGGAAAATCGAATTAAAAAACGGCTCGCCGATGGAGATAGAGCCAAGCCCCAGCTCTTTGTGAAACAGCGGATACAAAGTACCGAGAAATACCACCAGCGTGGCAGTCAGTAAAAAGACGTTATTGCCCCATAGCAGCACTTCGCGCGAAAACAGCTGATAACGCGCCTGCGAGCGCACCGCATGCATTCTAAGGCCATACAGCAGCAATGAACCGCCGACCACGACCAACAAAAACGCCAGCAGGAATAAACCGCGGCTCGGATCTGTGGCAAAAGCATGCACCGACACCAGCACACCGGAGCGCACTAAAAAAGCGCCTAACAAACTTAACGAAAATGCCGCAATGGCCAGCAGCACTGTCCAGGATTTAAAGGTGCCGCGTTTTTCGGTGACCGCCAGTGAATGGATGAGTGCCGTGCCGACTAACCAGGGCATCAGGGAAGCATTTTCCACCGGATCCCAGAACCACCAGCCGCCCCAGCCCAGTTCGTTGTACGCCCACCAGCTGCCGAGCATGATGCCGAGCGTTAAAAACAACCAGGCCGCTAAAGTCCAGGGCCTGGCCCAGCGCGCCCAGTTGGCGTCAAAACGCCCACCCAGTAATGCCGCGATAGCAAAAGCAAAAGACACGGCAAAACCGACGTAACCCATGTACAGCAAAGGCGGATGGATGATCATGCCAAAATCCTGCAGCAGCGGATTGAGGTCACGGCCATCGACCGGGAAAAACGGCAAAGTACGGGCAAAAGGGTTCGACATCAACAGCACAAAGGCATAAAACCCGACGTTAACAAAACCCAGCACACCCAGAATACGGCCCTGCAAAATCAGTGGCAGGCTGTTTGATAACAACGCGACTGCGGCAGTCCAACCGGACAACATCAGCACCCACAACAACATCGAACCTTCATGCGAGCCCCAGACCGCCGTTAAGCGGTAATACCAGGGCAACAGGCTGTTGGAGTTATTCGCGACATAAGCGACTGTGAAGTCGTTGATCCAAAAGGCATAACAGAGTGCAGCAAAGGACACTGCGGTCAGTAAAAACAATAACACCGCGGCCGGGCGGGCTAACAACACCGGGCCGGCAGCACCTTTATAACTGCCATAGAGTGGAAATAACGCCAGGATCAGCGATAAAGCGAGGGCAAAACAAAGCGCGAGATGTCCGACTTCTGCAATCATCAGGGCGTACCTGCCGGGTAAGTTTGTTTCGGCGCCACATGTTTGATGCCTTTGACAGCTTCAGCGACTTCAGGTGGCATATAGTTTTCATCATGTTTGGCCAGCACTTCAGTGGCCTGAATAGTCGTGGCATCCAGCAAAGTCCCTTGCGCGACAATACCCTGCCCCTCACGGAATAAATCCGGCAAAATGCCGTCGTAATGCACAGTGACGATAGGGCCGGTGTCGACCAGGTCAAAACTGACTTTCAGACTGTGCTCGTCACGGCGCACCGAGCCTTTCACCACCATACCGCCGATGCGCAGGCGCTGCCCGACCACTGGTTTTTTCTTGTCTTCGCCAAGACCGTCAATCAGCTGCGAGGGCGTATAAAACAAATCGACATTTTCGTTGAGCGCATAGAGCATTGCGCCGACGCCACCGCTTAATAACACCAGAATACCGCTCACGGCCAAAAGCCGCTGTTTACGACGTGGATTCATTGTTGCTCCTGCGTATGTTGCCGCACCCGATCTTCACGGGCAGCACGGCTCGCCTGCTGCTGAATAAACTGTTGTTGTTGTCTTTTGCTGTAAAGACCCAGCGCCAATAAAGCGGCAACACTGCCGCCAAACGACAACCAGACAAAAAAGCCATAACCGCCCATCGCCAGAAAATCGGCGAAGGAGGCAAAATTAAACTGTGGCATGTTGCTGCTCCTGCACATATTGCCGTACCCAGGGCCGGTGCACTTCATGCTGTAAAATCGCGGTACGAAGCCGCAGACAGGTCAAAGCACCAAACAACAGGGCAAAACCCAGAATACAAATCAGCAGGGGCCACAACATCGACGGGTCCATGGATGGCTTGGCAAATTTGGTAATAGTGGCGCCCTGATGCAGCGTGTTCCACCATTCTACTGAATAGTGAATGATTGGCAGGTTAACCACGCCAACAACGGCCAGCACCGAAGCTGCTTTGTCGCCGGTCTGGCGGTCGGCAAAGGCATTTTGCAGCGCCATCACACCTAAAAACAGGAATAACAGAATCAGTTCAGAAGTTAACCGGGCATCCCAGACCCACCAGGTGCCCCACATCGGCTTGCCCCAGGCGGCGCCGGTAAACAGCGCAATCAGCGTATACACAGCGCCAATCGGCGCCATAGCACCAATAGCCCACTGCGCAGTTTTCACCTGCCAGACCAAAGCAATAAAAGCGGCAATCGCCATCCAGGCGTAAACGCCCATCGACCAGATAGCGGCCGGCACATGGACATGAATAATGCGGTAAGAGTCACCTTGCTGATAATCCGCCGGTGTGAAGCCCAGGCCCCAGACCGTGCCCAACAGTAATACCACAACAGACAACGGCATCAGCGCGCGTTGCCACCAAAGTAAGGTGGCAAACAACACTTGTGGTTTTGCATATGGATCAAGCCACTTAAACATATCACCCCACGTTCAGTTTTAATGCTTTTTGTACCGCAAGTGGTACCAGCGCCAGCGCCACGCATAACATCGCAGCCAGTACGGCCAGTTGGGCCTGATAGTTCAGGCCAAAGCTGGCCTGCTCCACCGCGGCGCTGGCGAAAATCAGTAACGGAATATACAGAGGCAGAATAATCAGTGCCAATAAAATCCCGCCTTTGTCGGCGGATAAGGTCAGCGCCGCGCCGAGCGCCGACAGCAGGCTCAAAAGCGGCGTGCCAAGTAATAGAGTCAGCACCACTGCAGTTAACGCTTCCGCCGATAAACCGAGAAACAGCGCCAGCAGTGGCGATACTAAAATCAGCGGCAGACCACTGCCCAGCCAGCCGGCCGCGATTTTCGCCAGGCTATACCCCAGTAGTGGTGAGCGCGCGGCGACTAATTGCTCCAACACACCGTCGCGATAATCCTGACGGAACTGGCGTTCTGCGCCTAATAACACCGACAACAGCGCAGCTATCCAAATCACACCGGGGGCTATTTCGCGTAATAAATTCGGTTTAGCGCCGACACCAAGCGGGAATAAAGTCAGAATAATAATGAAGAATAACAACGGGTTGACCCAGTCAGCTTTTTGCCGGGCCAAAAGTTTCAGTTCCCGCTGAAAAGTAGCGCGAAATACGGCGACATGACTCATTACCAGCGGTACTCCAGGGTCAGTTCACGCACGCTATGGCCAGGTACCTGCACCGGCTGGTGCGAGGTTAACAGCACAGCGCCGCCAGCATCACAGTGCGAAGCGATCCGTCGGTTCAACGCTGCAATGGCGCTTTGGTCTAAAGCGGTAAAAGGCTCATCTAAAATCCAGACTTGCGCAGACGTCAGCCAAAGTCTGGCTAAAGAAACCCGGCGCTGTTGACCGGCCGATAGTTGCTGACAAGAGATATCTTCAAGACCTGCTAAACCGAGCGTGGCCAGCAAAGCCCAGTCATCGGCTGGTCTTAAGCCAAAACACGCGCGCCAGAATTGCAGATTTTCCAGCGCCGTCAACTGCGGTTGCACACCGGCCAGATGACCGATAAAACACAGATTGTCGGCATAATCGTCCGCGCTCTGTGCCAGTGGTCGCTGTTGATAACAAATTTCACCATCTTCCGGTTCGGCGAGGCCCGCCAGGATCCGCAATAAGGAGCTTTTACCTGCACCGTTTTTGCCGGCGATTTGCAGCACTTCGCCGGCATGCAATTGCATATCGAGCTGTTCAAACAGTACTCGATCCTGACGGATGCAGCTTAATTGACGGGCAGACAATAACATCAGTAAATAGCACCTGCTGGCACAGAAAAAAACGCGGGCATATTAGCATATTGGCGTTAGAATACGAATGTGCGTTCGCTATCCGGACAGGCTAAGCGCCTGAAATATGAACCAGATCAATATCGACAGTCTGCTGCAAATCGGCAGTGGTGCAAAAATTGAGCAAAGCCTGAAGCTGGACCCGTCCCAGCTGTATCAGGCCTTGCTGCAAATTGGCCGTGATCAGGACGCCCGCCTCAGCATTCAAACACCGCAAGGCCCGTTGCAGCTGACGCTCCCCACCAACACAGCGCAGCAAATCCTGCAAACGGCACAGCAGCTCATAGCGGCTGCGACGCCGGCCCCACAACACAGTGCACAAAACCAGACGAATAGCACAGCTCAAGCCAATGGTAAAACCACCGAAACCAAAGTTTTTGTCCAGCTACAGCCACTCGGCACTGACCAGGTCCAGCTGACTGTCCGTCTGGCCGGGAAAACGTTGACGATTCCGTTGCAGGCTTCGCAACTACTGCAATTGCTGCAGCAACCAGCGCCGGGCCCTCAGCAGCATTTTAGTGTGCAGGCCCAACAACAAAGTGCCAGAGCTGATAACCTGAGCCTGCAGTGGCCAGTGCAGGTATCGCGGCAGGGCCAGCAATTACAGATCCAACTCGGGCAAGGTCAGCCCCTGCGGATTGACCTCGCGGCGTTGCCAGAAGCGAAACATTGGCCAGAACAACAAACACAACCCGCCCGTTTGCAAATGCGCGCGGAGCAAGGCCAGCTAAAAATCAGTTTGCAGTTAGAACCACTGCGCAAAGCTATAGCGACAACACCTCAAGCCGCTGCTGCGGATAACCCGGTCACTGTGCATCCGAAAACACGCGACACTGAAACCAGTCATTCCCCTGTGCTGTTAAAACCTGCCATTGTGCAGCAACTGTTGCCGCAGTTGGCCAAAGCCAGCTGGCCTGAACAACTTGGCAGCGAAGTGAAACACTGGTTGGCGCAGGCGAAAATTCAGGGACCTGCCCACAGTGTGCAAAGCTGGCAGTGGCAATTAAAACAACCGGCCCCGCAGCAGCTCCAGTTAGAGCTGACGCCTCAGGCTGAAGCCCGACAGCTGAAACTGTCAGTCAATGAAATCAGCCGGCCATTTCAGTTTTTACCGGTTCAAGCCGGCACTACTGCCCCGTCGCAGCAGCTGCAAACCGACAGCCGTGACTTATGGCGCCAGTGGTTGCCCCTCAGTCAGAGCGCACCCGACCTGTTGGCTGACAGCCCGGCTTTACCGGCGGCAGTCCGGCAGGTTTTACAGGAATTAAGGGCCCAACATCCGGATGCAGCCAAACTGCAAAACCAGCAGCAACTGATGCAGCAAATCAATGCGGCATTGCAGTTCAGTCCGCTGCAAACACCTGCACAGCCGGCCAGTGTTGCCGGCGGGCTGGCCATTGCAATCCAGCTGTTGCTCGGCAGATTAGGCGCACAGCTGCCGGCTGAGCGGCAGAATCCGCCACAAAAAGAAAAACTGCAGCAATTGATTGGCCAGCTGGACCGCAGCCAGAGTGCACAACTGCTGCGCCAGTTATCCGGCCACAGCAGCCAGCTGCAAAGTGCACAAATTGCCAATCTGGAGCAACAGACCACACCGGCGCAGCCGCAAAGGCCGGAGCAATTGCTTATTCAGTTGCCACTGTTGCAAAACGGCGCCAGCCGCTTTGCTGAACTGGTGGTCAGCGAACGTGAAGCCGAAGGCGCCGAGCAGCGCAGCGGCCAACGTTGCTGGCAACTGACGATGAAATTTGATTTAGGTAATCAGGGCGAGATGCTGGTGCAGGTCCGGCTGATTGGCAAAGAAGTCAGCCTGCAGTTTTACGCCGACAACGAAAAAACTGTGCAGGATACCGGACAATTTTTACCGCTGTTTAAAGACCGTCTGACGATGCAGGGTTTACAGGTGGCTGAGGCCGGCTGCCAGCTCGGTAAAATTCCTGAGCATCTGTATCAGCGTGGTACCAGTTTATTGCAGGTGCGGGTATGACCGATAAACCGCAAAGCGCTGTGGCGCTGCATTATGACGGCAAAAACGCACCGAAAATCATTGCCAAAGGCCACGGTGACTTAGCCGCAGATATTATCGCGCTGGCGCGCGAACATGGTGTACTGATCCACGAAGACGAACAGCTGAATCAACTACTGCAGCGGATGGAACTAGGCGACCAAATCCCGCCGGAACTTTATGTGCTGATCGCCGAACTCATCGCTTTCTCTTATGTGCTGCAAGGCAAATTTCCGGAAAACTGGGTCAATATTCATCAGAAGATTGATTTTAAAAGCTGAAGTCGCAGGCGCCTTCAGCGGTAAGTTCCCGGCTCCAGTTCCTGATATTCCCAGGCTTCCAGCTGCTGTGAAATAGCCAGCGCTTCAGCCTGTTGCTGATACTGCAGGGCAAGTTTTGGCTGCTGCAACGCGGCATACGCATCGGCCATTTGTTTATGCCAGTCGTGATATTCCGGTTGCGGCGCTTGTTGTAGTAACTGCAGCGCCAGTTTGGCCTGTTGTTTTTTCAGTAGCACTTTTGCCAGCTGGACCCGCAGTTCGTTACTGCTGCCCGGCAGCTTTTGCTCGGTTAGTTCCAGTAACTGTTCGGCCTGGGGCCACTGATCAC
>CBFGPY010000135.1:0-6816 GCA_965650755.1 uncultured Chromatiaceae bacterium
GTGTGTCACGCATTGAATGTTATTTCCCAACCGCCATAGTGCGCATCTGCGCCTGGGGCCGCTGGATGGAAATTGAAGATGCCCAGGGCAATGTGGTGCGCAAAGAACAGGAAGCCGCCAACAATCTGATGAACGTCTTTATGCAAACCCGCAGCGGTGAAATCGCTAACCCATCCGACGTATTACAAGGCCTGCGCATGGCGCAGCTGTGGGATGCAATTAAGTTATCCGCCAGCCAGCATGGCGTGCCGGTGACGCTTTAAACCAGGACCGCAGTAAAATATGCCCGGTTGTTCAGCCGGGCCTACCGCTTTTTCCGCTCCGCCAGACTTTGCTTTAACGCCGCACTGATATCCTTGGCCATAAAGGCATATTTTTTATGCAGCACATGGTACAGATTGGCGTCAAACAGCGTCACGTAACGCAGTTCCGCCGGATTTAACAGCTTCAGCTCAGTGGCGGTTGACGGATAAATGGCGTAATTAAATCGCCCGCTGCTGACAAATTTGGGGATCATCGCCAGGTCATTCACTACATAAAACTGGCTGCGGATGGCCACACGATAGCCTTTTTCCAGGCCATGTTTGGACACTGAAGTAGTGACAATTGTTTGCTCCGGATCAGACAGCACCGACGGCTCACAAGGCAGCTTTGGCTGACACAACAAGGTGTAAATGCCTGATACCAAAGGCGGTTCTATGCTGATGATATTGGCATAACCGTCCAGCACTATGCGCATATAACCGACATCCCCATCCACGACATTTTTTTCGACCAGCATCAAATTGCGGTTCGACGGCTGGGCTATAAAATCGGTTTCTATGCCAAGTTTTTGATAAGCGTCGCGAATAACCGGGATAATAAAATTGACCATTGCCGGATGGTCGACATAAGAGAAAGTCATTTTGGCCGGACGCTCTGGTTGTTGTGCCGACAAGGGCCACGTCAGCAGCAACAGCAAACCCAATAGCTCAGATTTTGTCATTCGTGGTGCACCTGTTCAGACTGCGGCCTGCCGGTTATCAGGCAAAGCAGATTTTCACTGACCTTTGGCGATTATAGTCAGCATTTCAATGCACCGGCGTATTCACCGGCAAGCCTTGTTGTGCCAGCTGCTCTACTGCAGTTTTTAATTGCTGCAACAGCTGTGGATCTGTGTGCGGATGGGCGGCCAGATACAGCTGAATTTGTCGGACTATCTGGCGTGAGGCATAAAACTGTGTTTGCCGCACTTTGCCATCGTTCAGCGCCTGAAAATCCGGTTCAAACGCCAGCGTCAGCTGGGCGCGGTTCATCTGCAGAATTTTCCACTGGGCATTCACATCTTTGACCAAAATCAGATTCTGGTCCGGCACAAAGCCAAGCTGCTGCAAAGTGCTGTCCATCATGCTGCCAGCGACCGCTACTGCGGTAAATTCGGTCGGTAATTTACCTTGCTGAATTTGTTCTATCACAGTGCTATCAGCTGAATAATAACGATATTCGGCGTTGATCAGCGGTGCCAGCCAGATAAACAAGTTTTCGCGGGCGGGCAGCCGCGCTATCGAATACACCAGAGTATTAGGCTGAGTGCGGGCCAGATCAAAAGCCCGGGCCCAGGGCAGCACTTCAGTGCGACAAGGCAAACCGGCGGCCTGCAGAATTGCTTCAACCTGCAAATAAGCAGATCCCGCCACTACTTTTTGCTGCTGCACCACCTGATAAGGCGGTAAATCTTCAGTGACAACGCGAAGGCCACAGGCTTGTAGCGCTGCTGGCAGCAACGCCGACCACCACAATAACAGCCTTACGGCATATTTCCCTGTCATTGGCACACCTCCTGTTCCTTTTGCAGTATAAACAGCAAACCAGCGAATGGTTTGCTGTTCTCGCTACTTTTACCCGGAGATGATTATTTCTTCGCTTTTTCCGCTTTTTCGGCCAGCATCAGCTTACGTGGTTTTTTGTAGTAAGTTTGCTTCGGCGCACCGGCCTCGAGCGGGATGGGCCGGCCCCAGTTGCCGAGGTTCCAGCCGCTTTGGTGCGGTTGATGTGCCCAGGCGATGGCGTTGGCCAGAATTTGAATAATGTGTTCGTCACGGTAAATCGGAAATGTCTCGTGCCCCGGCGCAAAAAAGAAAATGCGGCCACGACCACGCTGGAAAGTACAACCACTTCTGAGCACTTCGCCGCCCTGATACCAGGAGTTAAAAATCAGCTCGTCCGGCTCCGGGATATCAAAAGGCTCGCCGTACATTTCTGATTGCGGCAGTTCCAGATAAGGCGGAATGTTGTAAGCAATGGGATGTGAGGGTTTTAAGCACCAGACGCGCTCGCGCTCACCGCCTTCAGCTTCGCGCCAGCTCAGGTTACAGCTGGTGCCCATCAGGCGTTTAAATAGTTTGGCGTGATGACCACTGTGCAACACGATGAGGCCCATACCGGCCAGCACCCGCGCCTGCAGCTTGTCAATCAGGGCGTCGCTTAATTCGTCGTGATAACGATGGCCCCACCAGATGGCGACTTCGGTGCTTTCAATTAGCGCATCCGGCCAGCCCTGCTGCGGGTCATCCAGTGTGCTCAGCGTTAAATCAAAGCCATAAGGTTTGAGGTTATCAACGATACAGCCACCGATGGTTTCCGGATACACTTCCTGCACATCGGCGTCTTCTTTTTCATGACGGCATTCATTCCAAACGGTCACTTTGATCATGCCGGTGTCCTCTTATTAGCCACAGTAGCGAAAGTACTGAAATCACGCGCGCTGTAGTCGCGGCATTCAATCGCCAGAATTTGCAGTGCTGTACCCATGCCGTTGGCCAGAATGACACAAAGCCAGTAGGCCAGACGCTCAGTAAAAGCCGGCTTGGCTGCCAAAGCTTGCGGAAATAAAGCATCAATTGCCAGATAACCGGCCATCAGCTCGTCGATATGGTCCCAACGTTCTAAGCGGTTTTGCATGAGTTGCTGCGCTAAAAAGTCTTCAACAACCAGCGTGTCGCCTTTGCCATCAAAGCCCATGCTGTAACGCAGCCAGCAGGCACTGGCAAAACTCAGATACTCAACCGACTGCTGCTGTTCCAGCCGTGCCGCCGTCGCGCTCAGCAAAGGTTGCAACCGGGCCGAGCCCTGGCTTAACAAGCTACCAATTGACTGAGTCCCCTGCTCCAGCGCTGTGGCTGACAATATCAGCTCTTTGTGAAGGCCACGGGCAAAATCTGCCAGCGCAGGATAAACCAATGCCGTTTGTAATGCTGTACTGTGATGCTGGCCACTTAACAAGGCGGCACAGGACAACACCAGCGCAGCGGCCGATTGTTGTGCAGTTTCCACTTCAGACTCCTGTTCAAACATGTTCTGGCGCTACAGCCATTGATTCTCTTACAAAATGTCTCGCTAAAAATCGTAACACGGCAACAGTAAACCATAGCTTGCCGACACATTGACACCGGTGTCAATATGCTTTATACCTGACTCTTTCCTGCGCATTTTTGCCCTTCTTTTTCTGCAGTTGTTGCAGCAGGCGCGCAGGGTATTCGCTGCTATGCGGCAGCTAATCGGAGGTTATTGCTGTTATGTCTGCTGTCACCATTAACGATGTGGCCCGTCAGGCCGGTGTGTCGAAAAAAACGGTTTCCCGCGTCATTAACAATGAAGCCAATGTGTCGGTGGAAACCCGCGACAAAGTGATGGCCGTCATTCAGGCCACCGGTTTTAAACGCAACCCGCTTGGCATGGCACTGGCAAAAAACCGCTCTTTGTTTATTGCGCTGTTGGCCGACAACCCAAGCCCCGGTTATCTGCAAAAACTGCAAAAAGGCGTGCTGCAATATTGCAGTGAATCCAATATGGGACTGTTTTTGTACGACTGTAGCTACCGCTCGCCTGGCCTGGTTGATGAAATCGAGAGCTTTATCGATAACACCCTGGCCGATGGCCTGATTTTGGTGCCGCCGCTCAGTGACAAAAAAGAATTGCTCGACATGCTGAACCGCCGCAAGGTCGCTTACGTGCGTATTGGTGCACCGGACGCGACGCTTGGCGACAGCGTTGGTTTTGATAACCAACAGGCGGCTTATGAACTGACGCGCTATTTGCTCAGGCTTAAACATAAAGACATTGGTTTTGTGCTGGGCCACCCGGATCAGGGCTCCAGTCAACGCTGCGAGGCCGGTTTTCGTCAGGCTTACGCCGAAGCCGGTCTGAAATTTCCGGAAAAACTGCTGGTGCAGGGTTATTACACTTTTCAGTCCGGCGTCGATGCAGCGGCAGTGCTTTTGAACAAAACGCCGCGCCCGACCGCGATTCTGGCATCCAACGACGAGATGGCAGTTGGTGTACTCTATGGTGCGCACAGCCGCGGCCTCAAAGTGCCGGACGATATTTCGGTGGTTGGCATCGACGATATTGCGCTCTCGACCAAGGTCTGGCCGAACCTGACGACGATGCGCCAACCAATCACGGCGATTGGTTATCGGGCGGCTTATAAACTGATTCGCAAATTGCAGGGCTTGCCGGACGAAAGTCCAAAAAGCCCGGAAGCCGATTTGCTGACCTGCGAACTGATTGTGCGCGACTCGGCGCGCGAGCCGGGCCGGCACTGACAAAATGAGTTGCAGGATACCGGCTGCGGTGATCATTTTTTGATGATCCATTCGTGTTGCGGGTCGTTTTTAAACACCCACTGCCGCGTCGGGCCAGCCATCACATTGAGGTAATACAGCTCGTAGCCGTGCGGTGCGCCAACCGGGTGATAACCGCGCGGCACCAGCACTAAGCTGTTGTGCTCCACACAGATGGTTTCATCCAGACTGCGGTCGTCGGTATAGACGCGCTGAAAGGCAAACCCCTGCTGCGGATTGAGTTTGTGGTAATAGGTTTCTTCCAGCGCACTTTCGACCGGCAGCATGTCGGCGTCATGTTTATGCGGCGGATAACTTGACCAGTGGCCCGGCGGCGTGATGACTTCAGTAATAAGCAGCCGCTCTGCCGGTAAGTTACCGAGCAGGATATTACACACCAGCCGGGTATTAGTGCCCTGCCCGCGGGTTTCGCGGGTGCAGTCGTCGGGTTTTATCAGCCGCAGCGGATATTGGTTGGCTGATGCAGGAGCGCGGCATAAAGCGATTTCGGCGTCAGTGTCGGCGAAAATTTCCAGCGCGAGCCCAGACGGCACGTACAAGGCATAAGGCGCAGTGCCGTCAAATACCGACATACGTTGGCCGACCTGCAGAAACTGCTGGTCGCCACAGTCGAGGCTAACGATGCCGCTTAAAATGACGACACAAAGCTCAGTGCTGTTGTCGCTGGCGACAGCCAACTTAGCACCCGCTTTAAGCTGTGCTGCTTCAAAACCAACATATTGCCAGCCGGCGTTTTGTGGGGTTACGCGCTGAATAAAACCTGCAGCGTCCGGCGCTGTTGGTTTGCGGTGCAAAGATGGGGTTGCGTCAGACATTAGGTTGCTCCGGTTTGCTGCTTTGCGCGTTGGTTTGCTCAGCTGTCTGCTGCTCATGGCCCTGCTGCTCTTGGCCTAAGTGATCATGAATGAGCCCCAGCACCAACGCTTGCACCAGGCTCATACTGGCGCTTAATGAACGAAAGGCATGTAATTCGGCTTCGCGCACCAGTAGTGCATGGTCCGCCAGCTGATACAACGGGCTGACCCGGCTGTCGGTAATAAGCAGCACTTTGCAGCCAACCGCTTTGGCGCGTTGCACCACGGTTTGGGTTTCTGTGGCATAAGGCGCAAAGCTGACGGCCAGCAACACATCGTCGGCGCCGAGCAGATTCAGCGCAGATTGCTGCATATAACCGGTGCCATCGAATAAATGCACGGCAAGACCAGTGTTACCCAACAGATAACTGGCGTAGCTCACCACCGGAAAAGCCCGGCGCGCGCCTTGTAAATGAATCAGCCGCGCTTTGGCCAGCATGCTGCTGGCAGTCGATAAGGCGGTGGCGTCTATGGTTTGGCATAGCTGGTCCAGCGCCTGCCGATTGGCGCTGCTGATTTGTTGCAGGTAATTCAGGCCAGCGCTGTCGGCCGGCACTGAGTGATCTTGCTGCACCAGCGCAATACGCTGCTGGTAATTGGCCTGGCTTTGCAACAGCTGCGTTTTGTAAAGCTGCTGCAGATCAGAAAAGCCGGTAAAACCAAAGGCATTGGCAAAACGCACCAGTGCAGAGGCGTGCACACCGGCAGCCTGCGCAATAGAGGCGGCAGTACCAAGCGCCACTGTTTGCGGGTTATCCAGTAAATAACGGCCGATGACCTGCAGCCGATCGCTGAGTTCGGCGAAACGGCTGCTGATTTGCTGCTCTAACTGGGACTGTTGCCGGGCTGTTCTCATGCTGTTGTCGTCATTACCTGTGGTGCTGGCGTGGCGCTTGCCGCCCGCCAAAAAATGTCACTGCAATGGAGTGTACTTCAATAAAATATTTATTCCAATAGTTGATCTGATAGAATTTTCATTCTAATCTGACGACATTTTCGACAACTGGCCACCGGTAGCAAGGCGCTATCTAAACCAGCAACGCGGCCGACAGCAACGCGACTGAAATGCAGCGCGGCATTGCGATTTACACAACAGGAGTCAGCGGGTGACAGCATTAGTTTCAGACAAAAAGCTCGACGTGATTTGCTTAGGCCGTGCCTCGGTCGATTTGTACGGCCAGCAGATTGGCGACCGGCTGCAGGACATCAGCTCTTTTGCCAAATCGCTCGGCGGCTCATCCTGCAATATCGCCTTTGGTGCAGCGCGGCTTGGTTTAAAAGCTTCCATGCTGACCCGGGTTGGCGACGAGCAATTTGGCCAGTTTATCCGCCAGGAACTT
>CBFGPY010000136.1:0-6782 GCA_965650755.1 uncultured Chromatiaceae bacterium
GTGACAGCAGAAAACATCGCCAGGCAGTATCAGTTCAGCCGCGCTGAATTGGACCAGTTTGCGCTGCAAAGCCAACAGCGCGCTACGCAGGCGCAACAAGCCGGTTTTTTTGCCAGCCAGATAGCGCCGGTACATCTGAGTGGCCGCCACGGGGAAACTCTGTTTATATCCGATGAACATCCGCGGCCAGACACTTCACTGGAAAGCCTGGCACAATTGAAACCGGCTTTTCAAAAAGGCGGGCTGGTTACCGCCGGCAATGCCTCTGGCCTTAACGACGGTGCCGCTGCACTGGTGCTTGCCACCACAGATTACGCCCGCGCGCATGGCCTTCATGCCAAAGCACGCTTGCACAGCTGTGCCTTTGCCGGGGTGGACCCGGCGATGATGGGACTGGGCCCTATTCCGGCGGTACGCAAATTACTGGCGCAAAGCGGCATCGCGTTATCAGACATTAGTGTGATTGAATCCAACGAAGCTTTTGCCGCTCAGGCGCTCGCTGTCAGCCAGACGCTGGGTTTTGACCCCAAGCGCGTCAATCCCAATGGCGGCGCTATTGCACTGGGCCATCCTGTGGGTGCGACCGGTGCCATTTTAGTCGTAAAAGCGCTGTATGAACTGGAACGTATCGATGGCCAGTTTGCGCTCGTCACTTTATGTATCGGTGGCGGTCAGGGGATTGCGCTGTTGCTGGAGCGGCACAGTTAAAGGTGAACGATGCGCCAGTTATCGGCATGTTCGGAGTAATGAATTTGCGATTGTTACCACTATTTTTAGTCTTTGGCAGTTATTGGTTCATGGTTGTGTTGTCAGCTTTTTATCCGCAGGCGACTGAAGCCGCTGAGCTATTGCCCCGTTACCGTTTTATCAATCTGCATACCACGGATAAATCCGGTATCAACAGCCTGATGCAAGATGACAACGGCATGATTTGGGCCGGCGGGAATAGCGGGCTTTATCGGGTCGAGCACAACCAATTAGTGAAAATTCGCGACTTTGGCACACATTCCGTTAATCAGCTGCTGCAGATCCCGGGTCGGGGTGCCTGGCTCGCCGGCAGTCTTGGTTTGTGGCGCTGGGACCGTCAGACCGACAATTTCAGCCAACAGGCCTGCCAGCCGCAAGGCGGATTATGGCAGTTAGTCCAACTACAGAATAACACTGACGACTTACTGGCACTTGGCCCCAACGGCATTTGGCAAATTGATACCACCAACGGCAGTTGCGACCGCCTGCAAGTCAGTGGCTTGCCAGACAACAGCCGGATCGAACGGTTGGGTTTGTTCAACAACCAGCTGATGATTGCCGTGCGTGAACAAGGTTTATTCCGCTGTCAGCTGCCTTGTCAACAGGCAGACAGATTTGCCGCGCAGCTGAAAGATGTACGATTTCGTCAGTTGCAGGTATATCAGGACAGCCTCTATGCCGGCAGCCATAAACATGGTTTTTATCAGCTGGACAGCGCCGGCAACATCGTCAGACATTGGCACAAAGGCCAGCCAGATACATTGCCGGTCAATGGTGTGATGTCTATCCAGCCGGACGACAATCAATCGGGTGCCGGGCTTTGGGTTGGGCTCTGGGCCGGCGGTTTGGTTGAATTTGACAGCCAAGGCCAGCGGCGCAGTCATAGCAGTTTTAGGCCCTCAGATCGCACCGCTATTGGTGGCAATAATATCAAAACTTTATTGACCACCAGCGACGGTACTGTCTATGCAGGCCACGAATATGGTGTCAGCGTCCTTTTACCCGCACTTAGTCAGTATCAATGGCTGGGGCAAGCGCAGGCCGACCAGCCTGGCTTCAGCCTGAGTAACGTGCAGGCGGTGCATGCGACTGAACAAGGCGATATCTGGCTGGGTACCAGCGGCGGCGGTCTCTATCGTTTTGACGGCACTGCTAAAACGTTGCAGCGTTTTGCGCCAGATGAAAACGGCGCCCGGTATTTTCCGAGCCAGGCTGTTTGGGCTATCAGCCCGGATCTGGATGGCAGCCTGCTGCTTGCGACATCATCTGGCGTCATCAGAATGCAACCTGCCACCCGGCAATGGCAATTGCTGACCGCAGAATTGCCAAGTCAGGATGTGTTCCGCCTCAGTGTGGCGCCAGATCGCAGTATCTGGATCAGCATGTGGTCCGGTGGTATTGCAAAGTTAAATCCACAGGGCAAAGTTGAAGCCCTGTGGCGCAGTAGCGACGGCTTGCAGCTGGACACCAATCTGGCAATTGAAATCAGCCAGACCGGGCAGGTGTTCGCTTTAAATGATGCCGGATTGTTTAAACTCGATGGCAAACATTTCAGCGCCGTAGAGCTCAGTGGCTATGGTAAAGCCCGGCGCCTATCTAAAGACCGGCAGGGCTTGTTGTGGTTATTCACTGATAGCGGCGTTTTACTGCGTTGGGATGATAACACCGGTCAGTTTCAACAACTGCTGAAGCGCGCAGATTTGGCCGATGCAACTGAACTCTTTGCCGCCAATACAGCCGGCGCAGTCAATCTCTGGCTGCTGGCCAAGCAACAGCTGAACGGTTTAACCGCCGATGGTCAGCTGGTAGAGCAAATCTCGCTGAACGGCCTGATGGCAAATACGCGACTCAATACCGCCAGGATCGACGACGGGCAAATCCTTCTTGGCGCTGACGACGGGCTTTATCTCGCGCCGCTGGCGCAGGCCGAAGTGTTCCGCTTGCCGCAACCGCAACTGACCGGCATGCGGCTGTTTAATCGGCCACTGCGGCTCAATCAGCCAGAAACGTTAAACCCGGATACCTCGCAGCTGTTTGGCGGCGCGCTGTCTTTGCAATATCAACAGGATTTAGTCACCTTTGAATTTGGCCTGCCCGGTATTGTGCTGCCTGCGTTGGCCACCCAGCCGGCAAAAGATGCAACCCCGCTGTTTCGCTATCGGCTGCTGCCGTTTGACCGCAACTGGCTGGTTGCAGCGGCCGATGAGCCGCGCGCGACTTACACCAGACTGCCGCCCGGCCAGTACCGGCTTGAACTGGAAACTCAGTGGCCGGATGGCAAAATTACTTCAGCCGCGCCATTTCAGCTGACGGTGCTACCGCCCTGGTGGCTGACCTGGTGGGCAAAAACAGCACTGGTTGGCCTGCTGTTGGTGCTTGTTGCAGGCATCATCTTATTGCGCACCCGTGCGCTGAAAATCCGCAACCAGTGGCTGGCACAACAGGTGCTGGAACGCACTGAGGAGTTGCAGCAGGCGAATCAACGTTTACAGCAAGCAGCTTATCGCGATGCGCTGACCGGCTTACTGAACCGCCGGGGTCTGCGCGCCCAGACCGAACCGCATTGGTCTGGCTGGCAGGATCAGCGGGTGTTGGTCATTGCTGACATTGACCACTTTAAACAGTTTAACGATGTGCACGGTCATCAGGTCGGCGACGAGGTTCTTACCGCGCTCAGCGAGCGTTTGCAGTCACTTTGTCAGCCGGATGACCTGATTGCCCGCTGGGGCGGCGAGGAATTCTTAATGTTGCTGCAAGGCGCCGACGCGATGCAACGCGCAGGCGCCCTGATTAAAGCCGTTGCGGCGCAGCCGATGCCGCTGTCAATTGGCCCCACTCCCGTCACTTTAACCGCTGGTGCGGTCTGGCTGCGTGGAGAAGCCTTAGACCCAACACTGCAACAAGCCGACGCCTTGTTATACGAAGGCAAAAAAGCCGGCCGCAACCGCCTGGTCCAGGCGAACTGATGCTGTTTAAGGTGCAGGCTGTTGCAGCGTAAATTGCCGGGTGCCGGAAAAATACCAGTGATCAGTGCCCCGACCGGTCCAGCGCACTGTATACCGGCCCTTCTGCAGTTCTGGCAAAGCGATCGCCAGGCGGGTTTTAAACAGCTGGGTGGACGGCAATGCCAACGCCGTGACCCGGCCGTCCGGCCCTTGCAGGAAAAGCGCCGTCAACCTGGTTTTGCGATCAAACTGCAACACCATCTGCGACGGAGCCTGCTGTAACTGGGCGCCATCGGGTGGATCACTGCTCAGTAAACGGTTTTTCGCGACCGCAGGCAGTCCCCAACAGCACAGCAGACACAACAGTAAAAACTGCCAAAAACGCAGCTGACGCATCAGAGTACCTCCAGTGGCAAACAATGTCCGTGCGCCAGCACGGCTGACAACACATAATGCAGCCGCCCTGATAATGGCTGCTGCGCTAAGTTTGCCAAAACCATCTGCGCTTCATGCTCGCTGAGCAGCAGCTGAAACCTGCTGTTTGCCTGCCGGCCGGCGACTTGCTCGGCCGTCGACATAGCACTGGGTCTGCGGCTGAATCCCAGCACTGCATCCTGGGTAAACCCCTGCACCACCGGGATTTGCATCAGTAAGTCGGCACAGGTATCCGCCAGACTTTGCGGCACTATCAGCGTCAGCATCAGTTGCTGCGTTTGTTGTTCTGCATTAACCATTGATAAGCTCCTGGCATTAAAAATAACGTGACGATCGTTGCGCTGAATAAACCGCTGATCACCACCACCGCCAGCGGACGCTGCAGTTCAGAGCCGGGCCCGCTGACAAATAACAACGGTAACAGGCCAAGTAACGCCGTCGCGGCAGTCATCAGAATAGGTCTGAGGCGACGCATCGCGCCGGCGCGTACCAGCTGAGCAAGCGGCACGCCGGCGTGCAGCAGATCTTCAAAATGGCTGACCATCACCACGCCGTTCAGTACCGCCACCCCCATCAGCGCGATAAAACCTACTGAAGCCGGCACCGACAGATATTCACCACTGAGTAATAAACCGAAGATGCCGCCAGTCAGCGCAAAAGGTATGTTGGAAAGCACCAGCAACGCTTTTTTGCTGTCGCGAAAGGTTGCTAACAGCAGCAGAAAAATTAATCCCAGCGACAACGGGACCACCAACAACAAACGGCCGGCGGCACGTTGCTGGTTTTCAAACTGACCGCCATAAACCAGCCGGTAGCCTGATGGCAGTGTCAGCTTTGCCGCCAATTGCTGTTGTATGGCACTGACAAAACCAACCAAGTCCCGGCCGGCCACATTGGTGCGCACCAACGCAAAGCGACTGCCGTTTTCACGTGAAATGGCGACCGGACCGTCAATCCGGCTGATCTCAGCGACAGTGCCGAGTGTGGTCTGCACGCCCCCTTCCAGCAGCAATGGCAGCTGAGCCAGGGTTTCAGTACTGACGTCATGGCGCTGACGCAACAACAAAGGTAGAGGCCATTCACCCTCCATCATCTGGCCAACCGCAATACCGGCCAGACTGCTGCGCACCTGCTGTGCCAGCATGGCGCTGTCGATAGCGTACAAATCAACGGCGGCATCATTGAGGCGGATATTTAATAACTTACTGCCGGCTGTCACCGCCGTCTGGGTGTCGACTGCCCCGGTTTCCTGACTGACAATGGCCGCAGTTTTGGCCGCCAGATCTGCCAAAACCACCAGATCCGGCCCAAAGATTTTGATCGCCACATCGCCCCGGGCGCCGGTCAGCATCTCGGACACCCGCATATCAATAGGCTGAGTGAAACCAAAGTTCACGCCGGGAAATTGGCGCAGCACCTAGCGGATCTCTGCTTCTAAAACCGCCTTATCCGGCTGGCGCCACTCGTTGACAGGCTTTAACTGCATAAATAAATCGGTTTCATTGAGCCCCATCGGGTCCATACCAATTTCATCCGAGCCGGTGCGGGCGACGATTTGCCGGATCTCCGGCACTTTGGCCAACAGTTCAGCTTCAATACGTTTATCCAGCGCAATACTGGCCTCAAGGCTGATAGTCGGAATTTTTTCCACTTGCAGCATGATGTCGCCTTCATCCAGCGTCGGCATAAAAGTACGCCCCAACTGGGTAAACGCCAGCAACGACAGCACAAACAACAGCGCAATGGCGCAAATAAACCAGCGCCAGTGCGCCAGCACCCGCTCTAGCATGGCGGCATAACCACGCTGCAACAGACTAAACCAATGCGGGTGTTGTCCGGCCGCCGGATGCAACAGCCAGCCACACAAAGCCGGCAGCAAGGTTAGAGACAATAGCAGTGATGACATCAAGGCAAAGACGATGGTCAGTGCCACCGGAATAAACAATTTGCCTTCCAGCCCATCCAACGTCAGCAAAGGCAAAAAGACAATGACCACAATCAAAGTGCCCGAGATGACCGGCAGCGACACTTCTTTCACCGCCTGTAGAACAATATGCAGTTTGGGCAACGGCCTTGGTGTCGCCAGCCGCTCCAGCGTGTTTTCCACCACCACCACCGACGAATCCACTAACATGCCGATGGCAATTACCAAACCACCCAGGCTCATCAGGTTTGCGCTCATACCGGCATACCGCATCAGCAAAAAGGTGGCGAGCGCCGCCAGCGGCAGATTAACCGCGACCAGCAGCGCGGCGCGGACATTGCCCAAAAACACCACCAGTACCAACACCACAAACAGAACCGCCAGGCCCAACGCCTCTTCGACGGTACCAACTGCGGTATCAATCAGCTGCTGACGGTTATAAAACACATTGATCCGCACATCGGCCGGCAACATCGGCTGCAGGTTTTGCAGCTGCTGTTGCACCGCCCGGATCAGCTCTCCGGTATTCGTGCCGCGCAGAGCGATCACCAGCCCCTGTACGGCTTCGGTCTGGCCATTATGAGTCACGGCACCATACCGCTCCTGCCGGTCAATGCTGACAGTGGCCAGCTCACTTAACCGGTAACGCCGGTCATGACTCCCACGCACCGACAGTGCCTGGACGCCTTCGATTTGCTGCCGCTGCCCTTCAATCCGCACCGTGATAGCTT
>CBFGPY010000137.1:0-6773 GCA_965650755.1 uncultured Chromatiaceae bacterium
GCCAAGTTAGTCGTATTAGGTGGCCCGGCGATGAATATCGGCCTCGGTGGTGGTGCTGCATCTTCAATGGCATCAGGTCAGTCGGCTGAAGACCTGGATTTTGCTTCAGTGCAGCGTGAAAACCCGGAAATTGAACGCCGTTGTCAGGAAGTGATCGACCGCTGCTGGCAGTTAGGCGCGGACAACCCGATCGTATTTATCCACGACGTTGGCGCCGGTGGTTTATCCAACGCTTTCCCTGAGCTGGTCAACGACGGTGGTGTTGGCGGTAAGTTTGAGCTGCGTAATGTACCAAACGACGAACCTGGCATGTCGCCATTAGAAATTTGGTGTAATGAATCGCAAGAGCGTTACGTGATGGCCATTCCGGCTGACAAAATGCCGGTGTTCGAGCAAATCTGTAAGCGTGAGCGCGCGCCTTACGCAGTGGTCGGCGAAGCGACTGCTGAACAGCATCTGACGCTGTCGGATACTCACTTTGGCAATACGCCAATTGATTTGCCGCTGTCAGTGTTACTCGGCAAAGCGCCAAAAATGCACCGCGATGTGCAATCAAAACAAAGCAGCGGTAAAGCGCTGGAACTTAGCGGCGTCAGCATCAAAGATGCCACTGAGCGCTTATTACGCTTACCAACTATTGCTGAAAAGACTTTCCTCATCAGCATCGGCGACCGCACTGTCACCGGCATGGTGGCGCGTGACCAGATGGTCGGCCCCTGGCAGGTACCAGTAGCCAACTGTGCTGTCACGACTGCCGCGCTGGACACTTACCACGGTGAAGCCATGTCGAGGGGCGAGCGCACGCCGGTAGCGCTGTTAGACTTCGGCGCATCGGCACGTCTGGCGGTGGCGGAAGCCATCACTAATATCGCGGCGACTGACATCGGCGATTTAAAACGGATTAAATTATCCGCCAACTGGATGGCTGCAGCCGGTCACCCGGGCGAAGACGCTGGTTTGTATCAGGCGGTTAAAGCCATCGGTGAAGAACTGTGTCCGGCACTGGGTATTACCATTCCGGTCGGTAAAGACTCGATGTCGATGAAAACCAAGTGGCAGGACAATGGCGAAGACAAAGCCGTCACAGCACCGATGTCACTGGTGATCACCGCTTTTGCCCGCGTGGAAGATGTGCGTAAAACCGTGACGCCGCAGCTGCGCACCGACAAAGGCGCCAGCTCGCTGCTGCTGATTGATTTAGGCCAGGGCGAAAATCGCTTAGGCGCTTCTTGTCTGGCTCAGGTGTACAAACAATTAGGTCAAACCACGCCGGATCTGGCCTCACCAGAACTGCTGGCCAACTTCTTTAACGCCGTCCAACAGCTGACCCATGAGCAGAAATTACTGGCCTACCACGACCGTTCTGACGGTGGTTTGCTGGTGACACTGGCCGAAATGGCCTTTGCTGGTAAAGCCGGCTGGAATGTTGATGTCAGCGCTTTAGGCAATGACAACCTGGCAGTGCTTTTCAGTGAAGAGCTGGGTGCTGTGATTCAGGTGGCTGACGCTGAGCTGGCCTACGTGCAAGAAGTGCTGGCGAAACACAATCTCGCCGCCAACAGCTATGTGCTGGGTGCCGTCAACAACACCGATGAGTTAACCGTGCGCCGTGACGACACTGTAATTTACAGCGACAGCCGCACCCGTCTGCGTTGTATCTGGGCTGAAACCACTTACCAGATGCAGGCGCGCCGTGACAACCCGGCCTGTGCTGCACAGGAACATGCGGCCAAGGCGGACCAACAAGACCCGGGCCTGAACGTCAAACTGAGTTTTGACCTGAACGAAGATGTCGCTGCGCCTTATATTTTAAAAGGCGCCAAGCCGAAAGTTGCGGTACTGCGCGAGCAGGGCGTGAACTCACACGTCGAAATGGCTGCGGCGTTTAATCGTGCTGGTTTTACCGCAGTCGACGTGCATATGAGCGACATCCTGAGCGGTCGCCGTAAGCTGGAAGAGTTTAACGGTCTGGTCGCTTGTGGTGGTTTCAGTTATGGCGACGTATTAGGTGCCGGTGAAGGCTGGGCCAAATCAATCCTGTTTAATGAACAGGCGCGGCGTGAATTCAGCCAGTTCTTCGAGCGTGAATCGACCTTCACACTCGGCGTCTGTAATGGCTGTCAGATGGTATCGAACCTGAAATCGTTGATCCCGGGCGCAGATTTGTGGCCACGTTTTGTCCGCAATAAATCAGAACGTTTTGAAGCGCGCTTCAGCTTGGTCGAAGTACAGCAGAACCCGTCGCTGCTGTTCGCGGGCATGGCCGGTTCACGCATGCCAATCGCAGTGTCACACGGCGAAGGCCATACCGAGTTCGCAAGCGCGCAAGCTTTAGCAGCAGCCGAGCAAAGCGGCACTATCGCCCTGCGTTTTGTCGACAACTATGGCCAGGTTACCACCCAGTATCCGGCTAATCCGAACGGCTCTGCCAACGGCATTACGGCGCTAACCACCACAGACGGCCGCGTCACTATTATGATGCCGCACCCGGAGCGTGTATTCCGCGCCGTCAGCAACAGCTGGCATCCGGACGAGTGGCTGGAAGACAGCCCGTGGCTGCGCATGTTCCGCAATGCGCGGGTCTGGTTGGGGTAATTTTCTGATCCTGCCTGCTTGATAGAAAAACCGCCGGGAGCGGTTTTTAACAACGCATCGCGTTGGCCCGCAAGGTGAGCGTCAGGGATGGTGCGAATAAAAAACCAGCTTCGGCTGGTTTTTTTATCTGCGGCCACCAGGTACACACAGCGCGCCGCTATCTATTGCCGGTTGCGTTTGGCCATAGCTTCGTTTTAAGCTGAACCCTTCGCAGTGACGCGCTATAACAATTCCAACAGAAGCGACCCGATGTCTTCAATTTTCCGCCCCGAAGTGCTGGCCAGACAGCAACAGCGCCTGCAAGGCCAAATCAACCTGACCCGACCGCCACAGCTGGTTTGGCTGAGTGGCTTGTTATTGGCGATTGCACTGATCAGCATCAGCTTTTTACTCAGCGCCGATTATACCCGCAAAGAAACAGTGCAGGGTTTGCTGCAGCCGGTGCAGGGGCAAGTGCGGGTGCAGGCGCAAAACAGCGGTGTGGTCAGCAAACTCAATGTGCAGGAAGGGCAGCTGGTCAAAGCCGGTACGCCGTTGTTGCAACTGAGCAGCAGTAAAATTGGTGCCGGTCAGACCGATTTAAGCCAAAGCCTGCAAACCGAAATGGACCGGATGCTGCAGAACAAAATTAATGAGCAGCAGCAACTGCAGCAACGTCATCAGCTCGAGCAACAGGCGCTGCAAAATCAAATCGACAATGACAAAGCCCGTTTAGCGGAACTGACGCAGCAACTTGCCACATTTCGTGAACGCCTCAGTATCAATCAACAACAGCTGGCGCAGCTGCAAAAATTATCCGGCAGCGGTTATATCTCCGGCCTTGAAATCAATAAACAAAAAGACGCTTTACTTGCTTTGCAGCAGCAGGAAAAAAGCCTGCAGTCGGAACAGCTGAAACTGCAGCAACAGTTGCAGCAAAATCAGGATTTACTCAGCCAGTTGCCGCTGCGCCAACAAACTGAACTGACTCAGCTTGAAAATGATATTTCAGCATTAAAAAATCAAAAAACTGAGCTACAGCAACAGCAGGAAATCTGGCTGACTGCGCCGGTAGACGGGCAGGTCAGCGCATTGCGCGTCAGTGCCGGCCAAAGTTTAGACGCCGGCGCTGTGGCGCTGACATTGTTGCCGGCCAACGCTGAACTCGAAGCTATTTTATACGTGCCGACCCGGGCCATTGCTTTTGTCAGCACAGGTCAGCCGGTGCGTATTCGTTATGATGCCTTTCCGTTTCAGCGTTTTGGCGTGTTTAGTGGCACTGTATTTGAACTGAGTAACACTGTGTTACTCCCATCCGAAGTAGCGGAAGTTGCGCTGCAGCAGCCCAGTTACCGGCTGAAAGTGCGTTTAGATGGCCAGTCCATTCAGGCTTATCAGCGCGAACTGCCACTTAAAGCCGGCATGACTTTACAGGCCGATTTAATCACCGAACAACGTAATTTATGGCAGTGGTTGTTTGACCCGATCCTGGCCTTACGGGGGCAATTCTGATGAGTCAGCTCGCCAGTCAACTGAAGTTATGGCCTGCCCAGCGCCTGCCGGTGTTATTGCAGTCCGAAGCAGCGGAGTGCGGAATTGCCTGCCTCGGCATGGTGGCCGGTTTTTATGGCCATCATTTAAATATCCAGCAATTACGCGCTTTATTTGGCAGCTCAATCGCTGGCTGCACCATGAAAGATTTGGTTGAATTTGCCAGCACACTCGCGCTTAGCAGCCGGGCACTGAAGCTGGAACCTGAAGCGCTGGGTAAGTTACAGCTGCCGGCGATTTTACACTGGGATATGAATCATTTTGTTGTGCTCAAAGCCGTACGGCGCGGCAAAGTGGTGATCCATGATCCGGCCCGCGGCGAGCGCACCTTGAACCTTGCTGAAGTATCAGAACATTTCACCGGCGTGGCGCTTGAGTTATTACCGACACAGGATTTCAGCCAAAGACCGGCCGACGAAGGCCTGCGGCTGCGCGATTTCTGGTCCGGCATAAGCGGACTGAAGCGCTCGGTCGCGCTGATTTTAACTTTGTCGTTGTTGTTGCAGCTGTTTACGCTGGTCGCGCCCTATTACCTGCAGCTGGTGGTCGATGATGTACTGCTCAGTGCTGACCGCAGTTTGTTGCTGGTGCTGGCACTGGGTTTTGGTTTGTTGTTGTTGTTTGAGATCAGTACCTCAGTGCTGCGCGCCTTTGTGCTGCTGCATTTTAACAGCGCGATGAACATCCAGATGGCGGCCAATCTGCTGCATCACCTCATCCGCCTGCCGCTGAGTTACTTTGAAAAACGCCAGATTGGCGATGTGTTGTCGCGTTTTGGCTCGCTGCAGCAGGTGCGGGAATTACTGACCAGCGGTGTGATGGAAGCGCTGATCGACGGTTTGATGGCTGTCGCAATTCTTGCGGTATTGTTGTGGTACAGCCCGTTATTGTCTCTGATTGTGCTGCTGGCGCTGCTCTGTTACGGCGTGGTGCAACTGCTGATGTATCACCAATACCGCAAAGTGTCAGAGCAGCAAATCGTGGCGCAGGCGCAGGTGCAAAGCCATCAGATTGAAACGGTGCGTGCCATGCAGACGTTAAAGCTGTTCAGTGCGGAAGCCAAACGCGAAGCCAGCTGGCAACATTTGTATGTTGATGCAGCAAATCGCGGCATTCAGATGGGTGTTTTTAACTTAAGTTTCCAGCATATCAATAAGTTATTGACCGGGATTGAGCATGTGCTGGTGATTTATTTTGGTGCTTTGCTGGTGCTCGATGGTGGTTTTAGTACCGGTATGTTGTTCGCATTTATCGCCTATAAAAGCCAGTTTATGGAGCGGATGTCGCGGCTCATCGATAAGGGCCTGGCGCTAAAAATGCTCAATCTGCATTTTGCCCGGCTGGCGGATATTGTTGCCACACCGCGCGAAGATAAGCAGGGCGGTATCGCGCAGCGCGAGATCGAGTTAAGCGGCCAGATCAGCGTCGACAGTCTGAGTTTTTCTTATAGCAGCAATGGCGCGCTGGTGTTACAGCAGGTGAGCCTCGACGTCGCCGCCGGTGAATCTGTCGCTGTAGTTGGCCCATCCGGCTGTGGCAAAACCACATTGTTAAAGCTGATGCTGGGGCTTTTTACACCGCAGCAAGGCGAAGTGCGGGTCGATGGAGTGCCACTCAGTCTGGTCAATCAAGCCTGTTATCGCAATCAGATTGCAGCAGTGATGCAGGACGACCAGCTGTTATCTGGTTCCATCCGCGACAATATCTGCTTTTTTGCTGATGAGCCGGATGATAGCTGGGTGCAGGAGTGTGCCAAACTCGCGGCGGTGCATGAAGATATCAGCCGGATGCCGATGGGGTATCACAGCCTGATTGGCGATATGGGCTCGGCATTATCTGGCGGCCAGAAACAGCGGATTTTGCTGGCGCGCGCTTTGTACCGGCGGCCGAAGATTCTGTTTTTGGATGAAGCGACCAGCCATCTGGATATGGTCACTGAAGCTGTGGTGTCGGGCGCACTGCAACAATTGCAGATCACGCGGATTATTATCGCGCACCGGCCTGAGACTATTGCCTCGGCAAACCGGGTGTTGACCTTGCCGGCATTACAGCAGGGCCCTGTTTCACAATAGAGTCTGATGTTCTTCTGCTTTTCTAAAATAAAAACAGCGGCAAAGCCGCTGTTTTGTTCCCCCTTATTCTGCACCTTCCGTGCTGCTACACCGGCTGCCTGCCGGCGTTTTATCCTGTTTGCCGCAGGATAAATTCTCGTTTACATGCTCCAGCGCACGCCGACCATGTAGACCCATGGGTCGATTTGTACGTCGACGCTTTGGATCACGTTGTTATTGACGCGGACTTCACCTGTAGTGTCGATATCCATTTTCGTGGCGACAAAATGCAGGCCCCAGTTGTCGCTCAGTTTGTAATTAAAACCGGCTTGCAGCGCCAGGCCCCAGCTGGCTTTTAACTTCAGGTCGACATCATCAGACGCAGTAGTTACTTTCAGTGCCTGCAGTGTGGTTTTTAATGCGCCTGACGCTGATTCGTCGAAGAATTTGGTGTAGTTCAAGCCCACGCCAACAAATGGGTCAAAGTTACTGTTGCCGAGGTCAAAGTGATACTGGCCTAATAAAGTTGGTGGCAAGTGTTTGGTGTTACCAATCGCCAGGCCATTAATGGCTGAGCCTTTCACTGCGATGTCGTGG
>CBFGPY010000138.1:0-6717 GCA_965650755.1 uncultured Chromatiaceae bacterium
TGGTGTTGGCTATTCCGCTGGCGGCGTTGTTAAAGGTTCTGTTGCAGGCTTTTGCGCCTGATTCTTGATTGCCGGCAGATGGTATTTTTGCCACAGTAAATGGAACATGCCGGCGCGATATTGTTGTTCCAGCATCTGTTCCAGTTTAGCCGCCAGTTGAAAGTTCGGTGATTGGCGCGAGAAAGCCATATATCCGCGGATATTCTGATCCACATGATAAGGCTGGCGTTTTAAATCAGCGACTTGTAAGCCGGCCTGAGCAAAAGACCCTTCGGCTGTCTGCTCTATGGTAATGGCATAATCGGCACGGCCTTTATGCACCAGCTCCAGCGCTTTGGCTTCAGAATTGACCTGAATTCTTTCAAAACCGCTAGCCTGGTCAAACACAGGAAAATAAGCCGCGTCGCGCATGACCGTCACGCTGTGGCCGCTTAAGTCGGCAACGGAATGAACGTCATGGTCCTGATCGTGCCGGCTGTAAAAAACAAAAGAAGAGACAAAATTCATCATCGCTGGCTGGATAAAATGCAGGTAGCTTTCGCGCTCATCCGTTTTAATCAGGCCTGCAACGATATCAACTTCGCCCTGTTCAGCCAGCTTCAGACAACGAGGAAAAGGGCAGGTCACCACTTCAATCCGAAGCCCAAGCTGACGTGCTGCCGGTTTTAGTAAATCCAGCGATAAACCATGAGGTTCAACAACATCTTCGGTGAAATAATAGGGTGGGCTGTGGTACATGGCGAGTTTAAGCACCGGCAGATCTGCCCGCAGTGGCGGTGCAGCAAAAAGCGGTGTTAATACTGATGGCAGTACAGAGAGCAGCAGGACCAACGAAATTTGTTTAAACACAGTGAGCATACGCACCTGACTTCTGAGTGGCCGCTGACTTTGTCTTGATCCTTGCGGAAAACTGTCCTGTAGAAAGGCGTTTAGGGTACCTGAAAACTGAACTGGATTCCAGCACTCAGTTGTCGCGGCATACCAGGTTCGGAAGACCGGCCTGAACTCTGGTTCACCACTACAGCACCAACATACTGCTGGTCAGTCAGATTCTGGGCTGACACCTCAAAGCGCCATTGCATGGTACCTGCCTGGCCTGACCATCCGGTCTGCAAATCAAACAAACCATAACCAGGGGCAAACTGAGTATGGCGATCGTCGACAGCGACACGGCTGAGTCGGCGATAACCTGCCGCAGCAAACCAATGCTCACCTGGGGCAAAACTCAGCCGCAGCGCATGTTGATGGCTGGCAACACCGGGCAATTGCAGGCCATGGCTGGGGTCTGCGGGATTGTGGTATACCGCATCCAGCCAGCTATAGCTGTATTCGGCTTGCCAGCCTGAAGCCCAGCGCCGCATCATGCTCAATTCTGTGCCATGGCGACGTGTGCCGGCGGCATTCTTAAACACAGTACGGCCACCGCTGCTGATGTCGACCACCAGTTCATTCCTGCTGGTAAGCCTGAAAACATCAAGCTGGACCTGGCTACGCTGACCGTTGTTGTCCTGACGCAGCCATTTGAGCCCGCTGTCCCATTGCCGGTTTTGGGCTGCTTCTAACTGCAGGTTGAGGCCACTGCCATTGCGCTGATAAGCCATTTCAGTCAGTGTCGGACTTTCAAACCCCCGGCCTGTACTGGCGTGCCAGGATAATTCCTCAGTCAGCTCGTAGGAAAAACCAAGCGCATGTGCGTGGCCTTGCTGGTTTTTTTCGCCGCTGTCATCCGGATTGCCCGGCACAATAAAATAGTCTTCGCTGGAAAACTCTAGATAAGCCAGCCGGCCACCGGCAAACAGCGATAATGCGGGCGTCAGGGCATAACTCAGGCGCAGCGTGGCGTCCTGGCTTTGGCTTTCACTGCGATCGTCCCGGCGCAACGCACCTGTTTGACCCAGTTGATTGACATACCCAAGTCGATCGTCGCGGCTTTGCTCATGACTGAGCGACCATTGCCAGGCCAATTGCTGCCATTGTTGCTGCTGTTGCCATTGCATGCCGGCCATCTGCCGGGATAGCTGTACAATACCGCCGCTGCTACTGATCGCTTCACCGCTTTGGGTTAAAAACTGGTTGATTTGCCGCGAAGTCAGGTAACTACTGAATTGCCAGTCTGTACTTTGCAAGCTGATGCCAGCCTGTTGCTGACGGGTGCTTTTGTGACTGTCAAACCGGGTGGCTAGCGCTGAAGTTTGCACAGGGTTCGTTTGCCATTCGGTCAGCGTTAAAGCGCCGGGGTCATCCAGCCTGGGGTCGCGGCTCCAGTCGATACGGGCATTGAGCCGGATATCCTCGCCAAGCTGCCACTGCTGTTTCCAGAGTGCCGCCTGACGTTCAGCGCGATTGTGTGGGCGAAAACCCTGAAAGTCAGCCTGTTGCAGCATCAAAGTGCCGAAATCACTGTCAGCACGCAGCAGTTGCTGACGCATGGTGCTGCTGTGTTGTTGACTGAGCTGCAGCAGACCAGGTTCGGTTGGTATGCTGTCAAAAGCCACCACGCCGCCGGCTGCGTTGCCATATAAAGCGGCAAACGGACCTTTGAGCACAGAAACTGCAGCAAGATCGGCGGTGAATAAAGCGCTGGGCTGGGTCTGACCATCCGGTGTCGTCAGCGGAATACCGTCCAGCGTCATCCGCAGGCCTCTGACGCCAAAACTGCTACGACTACCAAAACCACGCAGACTCAAGCGGCTGTCCTGAGCAAGATTGGAACGTACATCCACCTGCAGGCCGGCGATGCCTTGTAACAGCGCCAGCGCGTCGGTTTGCAGTGTCGGAGTGACTGTCCGCACCGTCAGAGCTGCCGGGCTTTGCAGCCAGCTGACGGGCAGGGGGCCGGTGCGCACTGCGATGCGCTCAACCGGGCCCGGTACAGCGACCATCATTTCGGCTACATCCGTACCGTCAGGCAAGGTCGCACCGCCAAGCAAGGTCAGGCTGCTAAAGGGTACCCACAACAGCATGTTATCAGCCGGCCGGGGTCAGTCGTAACACCGCGCCTTTGTCCTCGTCTGTCAGTAAATAAATTGCACCATCCGCTGCGACTTCGACGTCACGCACCCGGGCACCAATCCGGATGCGTTCCTCATGCGTCACTTTATCGTCTTTAATCTCAAGACGAACCAGCTGGCCGAATTTCAGCGAGCCAACCAACAGGTTGTTCTGCCATTTGCTGAACATGGCGCCGCGGTAAAACAACATGCCACTCGGTGCTATGGACGGTACCCAATAATGCAGCGGTTGTTCGAGGCCGGCTTTACTGGTAGTGCCAATGACACCACCACCGTACTCTTCGCCGTAGGTAATAAGCGGCCAGCCGTAGTTTTTACCGGCCACAGTGATATTGATTTCGTCGCCGCCTTGCGGGCCGTGTTCGTGGGTCCAGAGCCGGCCTTTATCATCCAGGGTTGCGCCCTGAATATTACGGTGGCCGTATGACCAAATCAGCGGTTGGGCTTTATTCTGCGTAGCCAGCACGTTGCCTGGTGCCGCAGCACCATCCGGTGTGATGTGGGCGACTTTGCCGACTAAAGTTGACAAATCCTGCACCAACTCACGTTGATTGCCGCGATCGCCCATCGTGATAAACAGGCTGCCATCAGCCTGCTGGACCAGCCGGCCGCCAAAGTGGTATTTGCTGTCCACTTTGGGTGTCTGACTGAAAATAACTTTGAAGTCTTTTAATGCCTGACCATCCAGCCTGGCGCGCGCCACTGCGGTGCTGTTGGTATTATTAGCACCAGGTTCGGCATAGCTCAGGTAGATGGTCTGATTGCTGGCGAAATCTTTGTCGATGAGTACATCCAGCAAGCCGCCCTGACCACCGACGGCAAGCGCGGGTAATCCGGTCACAGCAGCACTAACCTGGCCATTTTTATCTATGTAACGCAGCCTGCCGTCGCGTTCTGTCACCAGTAAACGGCCATCCGGCAGCACACTGATGCCCCAGGGATGCGCCAGATCTGTGGCGACAGTGTCAATCCGCAGATTGCCCTGCTGACTTGCAACAAAAGCCGGGTCGGCGGCAACAACACTACTCAGAATGGCAAGCGCCAGCATAGAAATACGCATCAAGATCTCCTTAAACTTTCAGGCCTTCAGCCTGCATCGCCCGTTGCACTGCAGGGCGGGCCTGCACCCGTTGCTGAAACCGTTGTAACTGCGGGTAAGGGGTCAAATCAACCTGCACCATCCGCGCCCAGCCCAATACCGTAAACAAATAGGCATCTGCGACGGTGAAATAATCGCCGAGCAGAAAGTTTTGTGCGCCCAGCAGCGTTTCCGCCTGACTAAGCCGTAAAGACAAGCGCTGACGCGCTGAATCTTTAGTCGCATCTGCAGCTGTCGGGTCAAATAACGGTGAGAAATTTTTGTGCAGTTCGGTCGCGATGAAATTCAGTAAAGACTGCAGACGGTAGCGGCCAAAGCTGCCGTTGGCCGGCGCCAGATTGGCGGCGGGGGCCTGGTCAGCGATATATTGCAGCAGCGCCGGACCTTCGGTCAGCAGTTCGCCATTTTTTACCTGCAACGCCGGTACATAACCTTGTGAACAAATCTGGCGGTAATCACTGCCGTCAGGCAGCGTTTTGCTCCGCAGATCGACCCGGATGATTTCGTGTTTCAGGCCGGCTTCTTCCAGTGCGATGTGGGAAGCCAGCGAACAGGCGGCAGGGGCAAAATATAACTTCATAACATGGCTCCTGAGCCGGTGGCGAGCCACCGGGATATTGTGTTTAATTCACGCTGACAAGGCGTTCAGCACCACCTCATGATGATTGCTGGTTTTAAAAGTATCAAATACCTGGCTGACCACACCATTTTGTTCAATCAGAAAACTGATGCGGTGAATGCCATCATAAACTTTGCCCATAAACTTCTTCTCGCCCCAGACGCCAAAAGCCTCGGCTAGTTGGTGCTCCGGGTCGGACAACAGCATAAAATTCAGCTGGTCGCGCTCGGCGAACTTCGCCAGGCTTTTCACCGGATCAGTACTGACACCGACCGCCACGACGTTTTTAGCTGCCAGTTCGGCTTTGATATCCCGCAGACCGCAAGCCTGCACGGTGCAGCCTGGCGTCATCGCCTTTGGATAGAAATATAACAGCACCCGGTGATTGGCCAGCAGGCTTTGCAGGCTGATGTGCTCACCAGCTTGGTTCAGTAATGTGAAATCAGGCGCGCTTTGGCCGGCCGTTAAAGTTTGCATAGACATTCTCCGTTGGCAATGCCGGGCTCAGCTTTGCAGCTCAAAGCGTCCCTGCAGTTGCATCTGGTTAAATTTAGCCTGTAACAGCCGTTTGATTTTGTCGCTGTCGAGGCCTTGCGGTAACTGCACTGTCATCACGGTGTGGGTTTGTGGCGGCTGAGCCGGGTCCGGTTGCAGCGTCTCAGATTTCAAAGCGCCGATATAGACCTGATGTTCTGCCAGCAAACTGGAGATAGCGCCCAAAGTGCCGACGCGATCAACCCCTGTGTATTCGACAATATAAGGTGCCGACAGAGTCGGCAATGTGCAGGCGCTGGTACGTTTAGACATGGTCAGCAGATCAAGTTCAAAGGCTGAACTTGGCAGCAGATACTCGATTTTACTGATTGCCGCAGCGTCACCTGACAGCAGCATAATAAAAGTAAATTCGTTGCCAAAAATTGCCATCCGGCTGTCGACGATGTTGCAGTTGCAGTCGGTGACCAGCCGGGCCAGCTGACTGACGATCCCTGTACGGTCTGTACCTATGGCTGTAACGACCAGTTGTTGCGGCATGGGCGTGCATAAATCCGAAATCAAGAAGGCCCGGAGTGTAACATAATCCTTTGAAATTTCATCAGGAACGGAACGTGCGCTTGTGTTCAGACCCTGCCGTCATTAATATGAGCAGCCTGATTTTTATGGAGCTGCAGTTAAAATGTTCAGTGGTAGTCACGTCGCCCTTATTACCCCGATGTTTGAAGATGGACAAGTGGATTACCCAAGCCTCAAACGTTTGCTGGATTATCAGCTGGATAACGGCACTGATGGCCTGATCATCATGGGCACCACAGGGGAGGCTGCCACTATCAGCTTCGCTGAACAGCTGAGCATCCTGCAGTTTGTCATTGACCATGTGGCTGGCCGTTGCCAAATCATCGCCGGTAACGGGTCCAACTGCACAGCTGAAGCCGTAGAGAAAACCAAAGCGCTTGATGCGTTGGCGATCGATGGTTTCCTGACCGTCACGCCTTATTACAACAAACCGACACAAAAAGGCATGTTGGCCCATTTCACTGCAGTAGCCGCAGCCACTGACAAACCAGTGTTGCTCTACAACGTACCGGGTCGCACCGGTGTTGATTTATTGCCGGCAACAGTGGCGGAACTGGCAAAAATAGCCAACATCACCGGCATCAAAGAAGCGACCGGCAGTTTGCAGCGTCTGCACGACATTCAGGCGCTGGTCGGGACGGATTTTGCGTTACTCAGCGGCGATGATGCCAGTGCCTGTGATTTCCTGTTGCAAGGAGGGCATGGGGTGATTTCAGTGACCACCAACGTGGCACCCAAAGCCATGTCGGCGATGATACGTGCCGCCCGCAGTGGTGATAGTGCCAAGGCGAAAAGCGTTGACAGCACTTTACAACCGCTGCACCGTGACCTCTTTATTGAAAGCAATCCAATCCCGGCTAAATGGGCACTTCAGCACCTGCGGCGGCCGATCCAGATCACCGCGGCGCTCGACGACG
>CBFGPY010000139.1:0-6715 GCA_965650755.1 uncultured Chromatiaceae bacterium
TGTGCATACCCAGAATGGCTGACTGTGGCGGGTTGATGATTGGCGTAGACATCAGAGAACCAAACACACCACCGTTGGTGATGGTGAAGTTACCGCCAGTCAGGTCGTCAATTGACAACTTACCGTCACGGCCTTTCAGTGCCAGGTCTTTGATGGCTTTTTCAATTTCTGCCAGGTTCATCTTGTCACAGTCACGCAGTACTGGCGTTACCAGACCACGCGGCGTTGACACAGCGATACTGACGTCGAAATAGTTGTGATAAACGATGTCATCGCCGTCAATACAAGCGTTCACTTCAGGGAAACGCTTCAGCGCTTCAGTCACAGCTTTGACGTAGAACGACATGAAACCTAAACGGATACCGTGTTTCTTCTCAAACACGTCAGCATATTGCTTACGCAGGTCCATGATTGGCTTCATGTTGACTTCGTTGAAAGTCGTCAGCATGGCAGTAGAATTTTTCGCTTCCAACAGACGGTTCGCGATGGTTTTACGCAGACGTGTCATAGGTACGCGTTTCTGTGAACGGTCACCTGAAACCACTGGCGCAGCAGCAACTGGTGCAGCAGCGGCTTTGGCCGGAGCCGCAGGAGCGCCTGACAGGAATTTCTCTACGTCCTCTTTGGTGACGCGGCCATTTTTACCAGAACCCTGGATTTTGGCTGCATCTAAGCCTTTTTCTGCGATCAGGCGGCGCACTGACGGAGTCAGTACATCGTCGCCAGCATCAGCAGCGGCTGGTGCAGCAGCTGGCGCGGCGGCGGCTGCTGGGGCTGATGCGGCAGTAGCGCCAGCATTCAGGTGACCAATGACCTGCTCAGCCAGTACAGTTGCACCTTCAGCATGCACAATTTCGCCCATCACGCCGTCAGCTTGCGCTACGACTTCTAACACCACTTTGTCAGTTTCGATATCGACCAATACCTGATCACGGCTGACGGCTTCACCTGTTTTTACATGCCAGGTGGCGATTGTTGCATCTGCAACTGATTCTGGAAGTACCGGGACTTTAATTTCCACTTTGTCACCTTTTTACAGATTGGTTTATGTCTGTCTTATCTTGGAAAACCAAAGTCAGTGCAGAAACCTGCACTGACCCGAAAAAAACTGACCCGCAACCGAAGCTGCGGGTGTTGTATTTATGCCAGCGTTAACGCAGCGTTGACCAAAGCCTGTTGCTGCTTGTTGTGCACTGACAAGTAGCCAACTGCCGGCGACGATGACGCCTCACGACCGGCATAAGTCAGCTTGGCACCGGCTGGAATTGCGGCCCAGAAATTATGTTGACTGCAATACCAGGCGCCCTGATTCTGCGGTTCTTCCTGACACCAGACAAAATCTTTGACGTGTTGATACTGCGCAAGTACTGCGGCCATTTCGTCCTGCGGGAACGGATACAGCTGTTCAACCCGGACAATGGCAATAGATTTGATGTCGCGTTTACGGCGCTCTTCCAGCAGGTCGTAATAAACCTTACCGCTACAGAATACAACACGGCTGACTTCGGCCGGGTTCAGTGCATCGACTTCGCCAATCACGTTCTGGAATTGGCCAGCAGCCAGCTCTTCCAGTGTTGAGGTAGCCAGTGGATGACGCAGCAGCGATTTTGGCGACATCACGATCAGCGGACGACGCATCGGACGTACCATCTGACGGCGGATCATTGCGTACACCTGCGCCGGCGTGGTTGGTACCACGACCTGCATATTGTGATCAGCACACAATTGCAGGAAACGCTCCAGACGGGCTGAAGAGTGTTCCGGGCCCTGGCCTTCATAACCGTGTGGTAATAACAGCGTCAGACCACAGAGACGGCCCCACTTCTGCTCACCAGAACTTAGGAACTGGTCAATGACAACCTGAGCGCCGTTGGCGAAGTCACCAAACTGGCCTTCCCAAATCACTAAAGCGCGAGGCTCAGTGGTGGCATAACCATATTCAAATGCCAGTACAGCTTCTTCTGACAACGCAGAGTCATAGACCTGGAATGGGCCCTGATTTGCACTCATGTTTTCCAGCGGTGTATAGGTAGAAGCGTCGTTTTGGTTATGTAATACCGCATGACGGTGGAAGAAAGTGCCGCGGCCAGAATCCTGACCGACGATACGGATACGGGAACCGTTGCCAACGATCGAGGCATACGCCAGAATTTCAGCAAAACCCCAGTCGATTTTCTTCTCGCCTTTGAGCATCAGGGCGCGGTCTTCATAAACCTTACCGACCTGACGTTGCAATGCGTGTTCTGCCGGCACTTTGATGGCTTGTTCGCCCAAAGCGACCAAATCAGCAACCGGCATTGAAGCATCATAAGCTGTGGTCCAGTCGTGACCAATGTACGGCGTCCAGTCAACGGCAACTTCAGTCATCTGGCGCCATTCTTCGACCACACATTCGCCTTTATCCAGCGCATTGCGGTAACCGTCGATCAACGCCTGAACTTCTTCAGCACTGAACTGACCGGCTTTGATCAGTTTGTCAGCATACAACTCGCGCGGGGTTGGGTGCTTTTTGATTTTCTGGTACATCAGCGGCTGCGTTGCATTTGGCTCGTCCGCTTCGTTGTGACCGTTACGACGGTAACACACCAGATCAATGACTACATCGCGTTTAAAGGTATTGCGGTAATCCACTGCCAGCTGAGCAACAAATACCACAGCTTCCGGGTCATCACCATTGACGTGGAAAATCGGTGCCTGCACCATTTTCGCGATGTCGGTACAATATTCAGTAGAACGGGTGTCTTCAGGGTTCGACGTGGTAAAACCAACCTGGTTGTTGATCACCAGACGGATAGAACCACCGACTTTAAAGGCGCGGGTTTGCGAAATATTAAAGGTTTCAGCCACTACACCCTGACCGGCGAATGCAGAGTCACCGTGGATGGTAATTGGCAATGCCAGCGAACCGTCGGTGCAACCACGACGATCCAGACGGGCACGCACTGAGCCCATCACCACCGGATTAACAATTTCCAGATGCGACGGGTTAAAAGCTAATGCTAAGTGGACGTTACCACCATTAGTGGCAAAATCAGACGAGAAACCCATGTGGTATTTCACGTCACCGGCACCGACCACTTCATATTTACCGGCAAATTCGTCAAACAGCTTGCTTGGGTTTTTACCTAAGACGTTCACCAGCGTATTCAGGCGACCGCGGTGCGCCATACCAATGACACAGTCTTTGGCGCCTTGCTCACCAGCGCGATGGATCATTGCTTTGAGCATTGGCACCATGGCGTCGCCACCTTCCAGACCAAAACGTTTGGCTCCCGGGAACTTGGCGGATAAATAACGCTCAAGGCCATCTGCCGCGACCAGACCTTTTAGAATCTGGGCTTTGGTGGCTTTATCATAATTCGGGGTAGAACGCACTGCTTCCAGGCGTTGCTGGATCCAGCGTTTTTCATCAGTAGATACAATGTGCATATACTCAGCACCGATAGAGCCACAATAAGTAGTCTCCAGCGCCTGCACTAAATCACCGAGTTTCATTTTGTCGCTGCCGGCGACAAAAGAGCCGACATTAAACTCAGTATCAAAATCTGCCTGACTTAAGTCATGGAAGGATAATTCGAGATCACGAACCCGTGGTCTTTTCCACAGGTCAAGCGGGTCAAGTTTGGCATGCTGATGGCCGCGGAAGCGATACGCATTGATCAGTTGCAGAACTTTGACCTGGCGACTGTCACCACTGCCCTGAACTGCGACCACTTCACGATGTTTGTTCTTGGCGAGTTCGGCGAACTGTTGACGGATATCCGAGTGACGGGATTCCAGTTCAACCCCTTCTACCCGGGGTAACTTCGCGAAAAACTCACGCCATTCGTCACCAACACTGGTCGGTTCAGCTAAGTAGGATTCATAGAGCTCATCAACGTAGGCCATGTTGCCACCGCCAAGATGAGAAGACTCTAACCACGCCTTCATTACACCTTCGTGCATTTACGTTCCCTTATCTCGAAGCACCTGGAAAAAGTAGCAAAAAAATAATCAGGTTACAGGCTTTATGACTATTTTTTCCTGGGCACAGCCAGTCGCCAAAGCGGGCTGTATTTTATACTCACAGAAACAGCCCGCAAGCGGGCTGTTGGTATATTTTCTGCTTTTCAGCCAAGTTTGCTGAAAAATCCGTCAAATACCGGATAACAGACGGGCGCTTACAGCGCCCGGTTTAACAGCATAGACTTGATCTGACCGATTGCTTTGGTCGGATTCAGGCCTTTTGGACATACGTTGACACAGTTCATGATACCGTGGCAGCGGAAAACGCTGAATGCATCGTCCAGATCGTTCAGACGTTGCTCAGTCGCCGTATCACGGCTATCCGCCAGGAAACGGTAGGCGTGCAACAGACCCGCCGGGCCAATGAACTTGTCCGGGTTCCACCAGAACGACGGGCAAGACGTTGAACAACAGGCGCACAGAATACACTCGTACAGACCATCCAGCTTTTCCCGTTGTTCCGGCGTCTGCAGGTACTCACCTGCTGGCGGCAGATCATCGTTGATCAGGTATGGCTTCACTTTTTCGTACTGGGTGTAGAACTGTGACATGTCAACGACTAAGTCACGAACCACTGGCAAACCCGGTAATGGACGAATGACCAGCTTGCCACCTTTACCACTGCCTAAGGCTGACAAAGGTGTGATACAAGCCAGACCGTTTTTACCATTCATATTCAGACCGTCTGAACCACAGACACCTTCACGGCAGCTGCGACGGAACGATAAGGTTGGGTCTTGCTCTTTTAATTTCAACAGCGCGTCTAACACCATCATGTCGCGGCCTTCCGGATTGTCCAGAACATAGTCCTGCATCCGTGGCGCTGTATCGACGTCCGGGTTATAGCGGTAGATAGAGAATACTAACTTGTTCATTCTGTATCCCTCTTAGTAAGTACGGGCTTTAGGAGGGAAAGCCGGACGGAATTTGGTTTCCATATTCACTTTCCGCTTAAACATAGACTCAGTCTCCGGCGAGTAGACGCTGTGGCATAACCAGTTTTCGTCGTCACGGTCCGGGAAGTCAAAGCGTGCGTGTGCACCACGGCTCTCGGTTCTGTAGTTAGCAGCAACTGCAGTCGAGAATGCGGTTTCCATCAGGTTGTCCAGTTCCAGACATTCGATACGCTGGGTGTTGAACTCAGCACTCTTGTCATCCAGACGGGCATACTTCAGACGCTCACGGATCACTTTTAACTGTTCTAAGCCTTCAGCCATCGCCGCACCTTCACGGAATACCGAGAAGTTCAGCTGCATGCATTGCTGCAGATCTTTTTTGATTTGCACCGGGTCTTCACCCTGGCCTGGTTTCGAGCTTTCCCAGCGGTTAAAACGGGACAGCGATGCTTCCAGATCAGAATCTGACGCCTGGCGATATTCAGCCGTTGCCGCCAGAGCTTCGCCCAGGTGCAGGCCGGTTGCGCGGCCAAATACGACTAAGTCTAACAATGAGTTACCGCCTAAGCGGTTCGCGCCGTGTACCGATACACAAGCGATTTCACCACAGGCGAATAAGCCTGGGATCACTTCTTCACGACCATCAGCTGTCGGGCGTAGCGCCTGACCATGGACGTTGGTTGGTACACCACCCATCATATAGTGACAGGTCGGGATCACCGGAATTGGTTCTTTCACCGGATCAACGTGAGCGAATGTGCGTGACAGCTCACAGATACCTGGTAAGCGGCTTTCCAGCACTTCTTCACCGAGGTGATCCAGCTTCAACTTGATGTGCGGGCCCCATGGGCCATCACAGCCGCGGCCTTCACGAATTTCCGTCATCATTGAACGGGCAACCACGTCACGGCCGGCTAAGTCTTTGGCGTTTGGCGCATAACGTTCCATGAAACGTTCGCCATCTTTGTTCAGCAGGTAACCGCCTTCACCGCGACAGCCTTCTGTCACCAGTACACCGGCACCCGCGATACCGGTTGGGTGGAACTGCCACATTTCCATATCTTGCATCGGTACACCGGCACGCAGCGCCATACCAACACCGTCACCGGTATTGATGTGCGCATTGGTGGTAGAAGCGAAAATACGGCCGGCGCCACCAGTGGCTAAAACCACAGCGCGCGATTTGAAGTACACCACTTCGCCGCTTTCGATATCGATAGCAGTACAACCAACGACAGCACCATCCTGGTTTTTCACCAGATCCAGCGCATACCACTCAGAAAATACCTGAGTTTTATTTTTGACGTTTTGCTGATACAGCAGGTGCAATAAAGCGTGACCGGTACGGTCCGCTGCAGCTGCAGTACGGGCGGCCTGTTCGCCACCGAAATTTTTCGACTGACCACCAAACGGACGCTGATACACACGACCATTCTCAAAACGTGAGAATGGTAAACCCATGTTTTCCAGCTCAGTAATGGCTTCCGGGCCAGTTTTACACATATATTCAATCGCGTCCTGGTCACCGATATAGTCGGAGCCTTTGACGGTATCAAACATGTGCCATTCCCAGTTGTCCGGGTGTGAGTTACCAAGCGCTACTGTGATACCGCCCTGGGCAGACACAGTGTGTGAACGGGTTGGGAACACTTTTGATAACAAAGCACAAGTCAGGCCTGATTCAGTGATTTGCAGAGCGGCGCGCATACCTGCACCACCAGCGCCGATCACCACGGCATCAAATTCGCGAACTGGAATATTCAATTAAGCACCCCACAGAACAAACAGGCCAACAGCCACATAACCAAATGCCA